>DASYSN010000476.1:0-6915 GCA_036003305.1 Thermoanaerobaculia bacterium | reverse complement strand
CCGTCGAATGGAGTGTGCCGCGCGAACGCGCCGAGGATCAGCGGCGCGTGTTCGGCCGCCGCCACCTTTTCGATTTGCTGGAGCTCGGAGAGGAGTTCGGCCAGCGGCATGGGGGCGAGAATACTACGCCGCTACCCCCAGCTCCTTCACGGCCGTTTCTTCGTCGGCGAAGATCGAGGCGTAGTTCGCGAGCCCCATGATCTGGAAGGTCTTGTGGATGACGGGAGTGAGGCAGCAGAAGCCGATCTTGCCCCCCTGCTCGATCATCTTCTCGATGATCTCGATCAGGATGCTGATGCCGATGGAGTTCACGATCTTCGTCTCGCGCAGGTTGAGCAGCAGCACGCGGACGCCGTCGTTCATCAGCTCATAGGCGCGATTGGCGATCTCTTCGCCGCCGACGTTGTTGATGTAGCCCTTCGTGTAGAGGACCGCGCCGCCCGGCCGGCGATCGACTGCCACTCGCAATTCCTCATTCATGATGTCTTCTCGTCGTGAGCGTGATCGTACTTCACCATGTGGATCGTGGTGCCGTCCACACTCGTGGTGATCTCGACTTCGTCCATGTGCGCTTCGATGATCTGCAGGCCCCACCCTCGCTTGTGAGTCGCGCCGAGGTGCTGGCGCCGCACGCGGGCCTCGTTGACGTCGAATCCTTTCCCGTGATCGGTGATCCAGATGTCGATCCGCGGGCCGTCGCCTTCCGTGGTGCCGACGAATCTTAGATACATGCGATTGTCGGCGCAACCGGAGTGCTCCCGAGCGTTGATGCACGCCTCGATGATCGCGTGCGTCATCTCGTCCACCTTCTCGGAGCTCATCCCCAGCTCCCGGGCGAGATTGCCGGCCGCGCGTGCGGCGGCGATCTCGATGTCCGGGACCATCGGGAGAGTCAGCTCCATCTGGCGCTCGGCCGTTGGCATCATTGCGAAGACTTTCTGATTGAAACGGGCCTCAGAACGCCAGGAAGAGCGCGGCGACGGTCTTGATCCAGTCGGGGAACGCGCCGAGGCGGTCGAGCGCGATCAATGCCAGCGTGTTCACCCCCAGCATCGCGGGGAGAAGGACCTGGACCGACAGCAGCGACTCGACCTTGGTGCGGGTGTTGGTTGCGATGTTGTTCATGGGTAGCCCCCTCATTCGTCGGGCCAGTCCAAGAGCAACGGAGCCGCCATATGGCCAAACTCGCCTCCGCACCGCTCAAACCACTGATCACGTTCAACTTACGCGGCTCTCCCCATCTCGCGGTCTGTTACGATGACTGCGGCATTCTGCCCCAAAAGAGAATAATGCCACATTTTTTCGACCGTAACCCATTGCTTGTGAGCATCTTGCTAGTGTACGTCCCATTTGTCCCCAGTTGGGGCGTGCTGGGACACATCGTCACGTTTTCGATAGAGCGTCTTCCGGTCGACGCCTAAGATTTTCGCCGCTTTCGACAGATTTCCGTTCGTCGAGGCGAGAACTTTAGCGATGTAGCGGGCTTCCAGCTCTCCCAATGTCGGGAAATCGTCGGGAAGCGACGCCCGTTCGCCGGACACCGCTGATTCCGGCAGCAGGAGATCTCCCGGATCGATCACAGGGTCGACCGTCAGCGCCAGCGCCCCTTCGATGAGGTTCTCGAGCTCGCGCACGTTTCCGGGAAACGGATAGCGCATGAGCTGCTGCATCGCTTCCTGCGTGATCCGGACATCCTTGAGCCCCTCGCGCTTGCCGTACTTGTCGAGAAAGAAGCGGACGAGCTTCGGGATGTCGTCTTTGCGGTCCCGCAACGGCGGCAGCACGATCTCGACGACCTTCAGCCGGTAGTAGAGGTCCTGCCGGAACTCGCCCTTCTCGATCATCTCCTCGAGGCCGCGATGCGTCGCGGAAAGAATCCGGACGTCGATCGGGATTCGCCGCCGCCCGCCGAGCTTCTCGATCTCGCGCTCCTGCAGGACGCGCAGCAGCTTCGCCTGCAGCGTCAGCGGGATGTCCCCGATCTCGTCGAGAAAGACCGTCCCGCCCTTCGCCAGCTCGAACTTGCCCGGCCGCGCCTCGACGCCGGTCGCGACCCCGCGCTCGATGCCGAACAGCTCACTCTCTAGGAGCGTCTCGGGCAGCGCGGCGCAGTTGATCGCCACGAACGGGCCGTCCTTCCGCGCCGAGTTGCCGTGGATCAGGCGCGCCACCATCTCCTTGCCCGTTCCCGACTCGCCACGGATCAGGACGTTCGCCTGCGAGTCGGCGACGCGCGCCACGAGGTCGATCACCCGCTGCATCTTCGGCGAGTCGCCGACCATGAGCCGGTCGGAGTAGTCGCGCAGCATCCGCTGCTTGAGCGAGCGGTTCTCATCCTCCAGCGTCTCGCGCATGAGGTCGAGCTTGTGGAAGGTGCGCGTGTTGTCGATCGCCGCCGCTCCGATCGCGGCCAGCGACTGCAGGAAGCGGAGGTCGTCCGCCGAGAAGCTCCCGGTCGCGCCGCGCTCTTCCTTCCCGCCGACGCCGATGACGCCGACGATCGTGTCGCCCGCCACCATCGGCGCGATCAGAAGGTCGCGGCCCGTGATGAACATCGCCTCGCGCGACGCCAGCACCTGCCGCACGGCCGGGTCGGCCACGAGCTGCTCGCCCGTCTGTCCGGTCTCGAAGGTGTGGACGCCCTGGACGTTCAGCTTCTCGTCGAGAGAGAGGGCGAATCCGATCGTCGCATCGAGGACGCCGACCGCCCTGTGCATCAGCTCCTCGAGCAGCTCCGCCTCGGGGCGCAGGGTATTCAGCGCACGCCCGACGTCGTAGAGCGCTTCGAGCTGGAGCAGTTTCCGTTTGAGTTCGAAGTTGGTTTGCGGCAATCAGCCCTTCCCTCTCGCCCGCCGGCACTCACCCAGGAGGAAGTCACAGTTCCAATCGTCGTAAAACGCCTTCGACATCTCGTAGATTCTGACGAAGAGCGTCTCGGCCTCTTCGTACCGTCCCAGCTTCATGTCCGTCCTCGCCAGGAAATACGTGGCGCGGATGGTCTGCGGATCGGGCTCGTTTTTCTCGACGATCGCCCGGAATTCCGCCTCCGCCTCGGCGAAGTTGCGGCGCTGATAGGAGCATAGGGCCCGCGAGTAGTCGTCGCTCTGGTTGCAGGTCGACGGTGGGGCCGCGAGTGCGCTCGTCGCAAGGAATGCGAGAATCAGCGCGCGATGCATGTTTCAGAGAATAAGCCGCTTCGCCTCGGAATCCTAGGCGGCGGCCGCGCGGCGTGGGCCTACGGCTCGTCGTGGCGCCGCATCGGATGGCCGATCGACGGCGTCTGGCTGCGTCCCGAATCGCAGTCGAAGCTCCCGGAACTGCTCGGCGTGCCGCGGAAGGCGATCGAGGATCTCGACGCCGATCTCCTCCTGATCGCCGTCACCGACCGCGCCATCCATGAAGTGGAGCGGCGGACGCCCTCGTCCGCCGTTTCGTTCCACGCCTCCGGCGCGATGCCGTCGCCCCCGAACGGATTCTCGCTCCATCCGCTCAAGTCCCTCCCCCCGGTCGGAACGCCCTCGGATCTCCAGGGCGCGCTGCTCGTCTTCGAAGGCCGGCACGCCGGCGTCGCAAAGCGGATCGCCGCCGCCATCGGCGCGCGGTTCGCGGAGATCGCGCCGGCGGACAAGCCGCGCTACCACGCCGGCGCCGTCTTCGGATCGAACTACGTCGCGGCGATGCTCGACATCGCTGAACGGCTGATCGGAATCGACAACGCACGCGACGACATCGTCGCCCTCGCCGAGTCGGCCATCGCCAACTGGCGCGCGCATTCCGACGCCCGCCGCTTCACCGGTCCCGCCGCGCGGGGCGATCAGGAAGTCATCGAACGGCACATCGAGGCGTTGGGCGACGATCCGCAAGTCCAGGAAATCTACGAACTTCTCGCCGCTGAGATCGCCCGCGCGATTCTTGCTAGGCAAAAGTAGCGGGTGCTACCATCGAGACCCGTTTTGTGAACCTCAAATGGTCTTCTTCAATTACGCCACCATGCAGATGGCAGCCAAGATCGTGTACTACGGTCCGGGCCTCTGCGGGAAGACCACAAACCTCCACCACATCTATTCGAAGACCTCGCCGCAGAGCCGCGGCGAGATGGTGAGTCTCGAGACCGAGACCGACCGCACCCTCTTCTTCGACCTCCTGCCGATCGACGTCGGCGTCATCGGCGGCTTCAAGACGCGCCTCCAGCTCTACACCGTCCCCGGCCAGGTCTTCTACAACACCACCCGCAAGCTGGTGCTGAAGGGCGTCGACGGCATCGTCTTCGTCGCCGATTCCCAGGCGGCGATGCTCGACGCCAACCGCGAGAGCTACCAGAACCTTCGCGAGAACCTGAAGGACATCGGCCTCGTCCTCGACGACATACCACTGATCGTGCAGCTCAACAAGCGCGATCTCCCGAACACCGCGGCCGCGCAGACGATCCTCACGGCGCTCGACCCGGAACGTGAGATCGAGTCCGTCGAAGCCGTCGCGTACAAGGGCGAAGGCGTCTTCGAGACGCTCAAGCTCATCTCGAAGCTGACGCTCCGGACGCTGCGCCGCCGCATGACCGGAGAAGACGCCGTGAAGTCGTCCAGACGCGACTCCGGCACGTTCCGCGTCAAAGAGCAGACACCGCTCCCCGGTTCGCGCACCGTCGCCGCAACGACGGCGCTTCCCCCGACGAACGCCATCGGCACCAGCATCGCCGCGCAGTCGCCCGGATTCGGCGCCGCAGCCGCGGCCACCGCCACCGCGACCGCCGCAGCGGCAATCGAGGAGCCCCAGATCGTAGCCTCGCCCTCTGAAGAAATAGAAGAGCTCGACCCGTCCGAGGAACTCCTCAACGACGAGATCGCGGCGACCGTGAACCTCGAGACCGGCGTCGACACCCGCACCATCGCCGACGAGCCGCTCGATGAGGTGGCGTCGACGCAATACATCCCGCCGCCCGAGCCGGAACCCGAACCCGAGCCGGAGCTGGTCGAAGCCGCGGCACCGTTCCCCGAGCCCGAGCCGATCCTCAGTTCGCCGCTCCCGGAGACCGCCGCGCCGGCCGCCATGCCCGAGGTCAAGCACGTCAAGATGCGCACCTCGGTCGACGTGATGGCGGAGCTCGAGGCGTTGCGCAAACGCGCCACCGCGACGACGCCGAAGAAGAAGGAGACGACCGCGCCGGCCGTCGCGCCAGCATCGCCGCCGAAGCGCGATCTCCACCGAACGCTCGCGATGCACACCGCGCCGCAGACCGTCGCTCGCGCCAAAACGGTGCGACTTACGGTATCCTTTGAAGACGAAGCCGGTGTCGTCCAGACCGAGGAAAAGACGATCGAAGTCGAGGATCTGGCCAACGTCCGGTCACTGGCTGTCGATCTCAAAATCGCGCTCGAGTAGTACGGGACGGGGAGGTGGGATGTGAAATCGCGATGGCTCGTGGTGGTCGCGTTGGTAGCATCCGGGTGCGCATCGACGAACAGCGTGGAGATTGGAGAGCGGAGAGCGGAGAAGCTCTCTCCCGTCTCCGCTCTCCACTCTCCGCTCTCTTCTGATATCGCGGATCTGCGTGCGCAGCTCGAAGAGGCTCGGGCGGCGATGGTGGCGCGGGAGACGGCGCCTCCGGCTCCGGTCGCGGTCGATCTCGAAGCGGCGGTATCGATGCCGATTCCGGACAATCACTTCGTCAAGAGCGCGGTGACGCTTTTCTCGTCGTCGCTCAGGAGCGACATCCAGACCTACCTCACCCGTTCGGCGCGCTACAAGAAGATGATCGAGAAAGAGCTGGCCGACGCGGGGCTGCCGAAAGGGCTCGCGTACCTGCCGGTCATCGAGAGCGGTTACTCGACGACGATGACTTCGCGCGCCGGGGCGCGCGGGATGTGGCAGTTCATGGGCGAGACGGCGCGCGAATATGGCCTCCGCGTCGACTGGTGGGTCGACGAGCGCGCCGATCCGGAACGCTCGACGAAGATCGCCGTGCAGTACATGAAGGACCTCTATCGCCAGTTCAACGACTGGCCGCTCGCCCTCGCCGCGTATAACGGCGGCCCGGGCCGCATCCAGCGCGCGCTCGCCGACAACAACGCCACGACGTTCTGGGAGCTTTGCGACCTCGGAGCCATACCCAAAGAAACGCGAGGCTACGTTCCGACTTTTTACGCGACGCTCGCGATCGCGTCCGATCCGGCGACCTATGGTTTCAAACTGGCCAAGCCGGATGAGAGCAGCCTCGCCCGTGTCGAGCTGCAGGGACCGCTCTCGCTCAAGTACCTCGCACAGGTCGCGGGCGTCGACGCCGACACGCTGCGCGACCTCAACCCGTCGCTCCGCCGCGGCATCGTGCCGCCCGGCCGCGCGTCGGTCCGCGTTCCGGCCAAATCCGCCGATGCGATCGTGGCGCGTGCCGCGTCGCTCCGTAGCGAAGACACCGACCTGACCGTCTGCTCGTACACGCTCCGCGGCGGCGACTCGCTCAAGAAGCTCGCGCGCTCCGTCGGCGTGAACGTCGACACGCTGCTCGCCATGAACGACCTTCGCTCGCCGTCACGCGTCAGCGAGGGCGACTCGGTCTACCTCCCCGTCCGCGCCCGCGACCTCGGCACGCTCCTCAACGCCGAGGCGGTTTATTACGCCGTCGAGAAGGGCGACACGCTCTACTCGATCGCGAAGAAATACGCCCTCACCGTCGACGAGCTACGCGACCTCAACGACATCTCGCGCGCCGACAAGCTCCACCGCGGACAGAAGCTTCGCGTCAACGCTCCGCGCACGCTTACTGCAGGGGGAATGTAGGCAGAGGAGATTTGTATGGCCCGGGGATTCGAGTCGAAATCCGTTCAGGAACAGTGGCAGGACGCCGAGGCGCGAGCTGAGCTGAAATCGAAACCGAAACGCGAAGCGGCCGAGATCGAGCTCGACAAAAAACGCGAATCG
>DASYSN010000475.1:0-3184 GCA_036003305.1 Thermoanaerobaculia bacterium | reverse complement strand
TGCGGTCGGGATCGACGGCCGGCGACGACGTCGTCCATCGCGGCCCGAGCGGTGCCGGCGTGGACCAGATCCCCTCGCCCGTATTAGCGTCGAACGCCATGACGCGGCCGGCGGATGTAGTGATGACGATCAGGTCGCGCTGGCGCCGTTCCACACGCACGCCCGCGATGAACAGCGGCGAGCCGTCGGACGCCTCGGGGAGATCGACCGACCAGTTCTGCACGAGCTTCGCGACGTTGTCCTTCGTGACCGTCCGCGCAACCGGCTCGGGGTCGCAGCCGAACTGCAGGCAGTCGCCGCTCGGGTCGACCGTCCGCAGAGGTCCGCGGCGAAAAGGAGGGTGCGGCGTGTTTCTCGCGTCGGTCAGCGCCGCGTTGGCGAGCGCCGGAAGTAACAGGAGGAGAAGAGAAGGCAACGCTCGAAACACACCGCACTCCTGACACGAATTACGTGCGACCCCATCGATTCGCTTACGATGCGTGGGATGCAAAACGCCGTCGTTTTGATTTTCGTCACATCGACATGAAGTCCCAACGCACTGACGACCGCTGGCTCGCGACCCACTGGCCGCTCGCGATCGTTGCTGCCGCGCTCGTCATCGTCGCGTCGTGGCTCGCCTGGCGGCACTACTCCGTCGGGAACGTGAAGAACCTCGAGTCGCGCGGCTCGAACGTCATCGCGTTCGGCGACTCGCTCACCGCCGGCTACGGCGCAAACGCGGGCGAGGACTATCCGTCGCGCGTCTCCGCGGCGACCGGCATCGCGATCATCAACGCGGGCGTCAGTGGCGACACGACCGAGATGGCGCTCGCCCGCATCGACAACGACGTCCTCTCCCGCGATCCGCGCATCGTGATCGTCGGCCTCGGGGGGAACGACTACCTGCAGAACACGTCGATCGCGACGACCGAGGCGAATCTCCGCTCGATCATTGAGAAAATCGAGTCAACCGGCGCGGCTGTGATTCTGCTTGGCTTCCGTTTCCCGAGCGTCACCGCCGACTACGAGGCGATGTACAAGCGTCTCGCGAACGACTATCACTGCCTCCTCGTTCCGGACATTCTCAGCGGCATCCTCACGCATCCCGAGTTGAAGAGCGACGAGATCCACCCGAACGCCCGCGGCTATCAGCTGATGGCCGACCGCATCGCCGGTCCGTTGCAGAAGCTTCTGCGCGCCGCGAACGCGAAGCGCTAACATCGTCGTCCGCATGGAACTGCTCGGCTACTTCGAACGCGTCCGCGAACGGACGATGCGCGTGATGGCGGTCGTTCCGCCGGACAAGATCGACTGGACGTACCAGGCCGGCAAGTTCACGCTCGGCGACATCGCCCGCCACCTCGGCGCGATCGAGCGCTGGATGTTCGCCGAGAACGCGCTGCTGCACGCGAGCACGTACCCCGGACACGGCCGCGAGCTGGCCGACGGCTACGACGCGGTCGTCGACTACATGCAGCGCATGCACGCCGAGTCGATGCAGATCTTCCGCTCCCTCGGCGACTCACGCTTCGACGAGCGGACGACGACACCCGGCGGCGCCCGGATCCGTGTCGGTCACTGGATCCGCTCCATGATCGAGCACGAGGTCCACCACCGCGGGCAGATCTACCTCTACCTCGGCATGCTCGACGTCCCGACGCCCCCGCTCTACGGCCTCACTGAGGAGCAGGTGCAGTCCGCTTCCGCCGCTCGTAGCTCTTGAGGCGCTTCACGTCTTCCACATACGTGCGCAGGTCGCCGTACGCGTCGTCTTTCGCGAGCTGCGACGCGATCATGAAGACGCGGCCGACGATTTTCGCGATCTGATGGCGGCGGGCGAGCTGCGCCCCCTGCACGCCGGCGAGCAGCTTTCGCAGTTCGGATTCGGAGGAGTACCAGCGGTTCCACAACTCGACGAGCCCGCGCAACTGCTCCTCCGTCATCCCGATCGCTTGCGCGATGATCTCCGTTGCGCCGACCGCATGGATGGTGCGTTGGACGATCTCGTCCGAGACGCGCGCTGCATCGCGCAGGATTTTTCGTTTGTCCGGCGTGAACATCGCCAGGTCCGCCTCGACGAGTTCGGTGATGCCCCGGAGCTGTTCAAAGATCTCTTCAGGCGTCGGCATAGTGTCTCTCCTCTTCCGCAAAGATATGCCGAACTCTGCCAGAGCGCAAACAACTCTATAAAAGCGGTGAATGCCGTCTCAGAAGCGTTTTAACGCTCTCGCTTAGCGTTTCATCGCTCTCTCAGCGTCAGAGTCGCGCTTAGAAAGCGTTACAACGCTCTTTCAGAGTGCAAAACACTCTGAGAAAGCGTTGCTCCGCTCTAAGGGAGCGCGCCATCAGGGTCCGATGACGATCGGTACGTAGCGGGGAAGGCGGATGTCCGCCGAGACTCCGCGGCTGAAGACGCCGGCGTACCAGTCGTTGTCCTTCGGCGCGCCGCCGTTATCCATCAGATAGCGGCCGAGCGCGAAGGCGTCGGCCTGCGACATGCGGATGCAGCCGTGCGACGCGGCGCCGCCGAGGGCGTCTTCGTCGCCCGTGCCGTGGATGTAGTAGTCCGGCTCGTTGAAAAAGATCTTCACGACCTTCATCGGGTTCTTCTTGTCGCCCGGTTTCGCCGCTTCCTTCCCCTTCGCCCACTTCGCGTCGGGCGGCGGAACCCACGCCGGATTCCAGATGATGTGATTGATGCGGAACGTCCCGTTGGGCGTCGGGAACTTCTTGGTACCGACCGAAACCTGATACGTCTTGACGTCTTTTCCGCCGACGCGGACGACGAGGATGTTCTTCTTCGTGCTGGCGGCCAGCGAGATCGCGCCGCCGGTCGACGCCGACGTGTCCGGCGCCGCTAACAGGAGTGTTGTGAGCAGGATCGAGAGCAGAGTCATGCAAGCACCCTGCTGCGAAATCCCTGCCGGGGTACGACGCCCCATTTCCCGTCATCCTGAGCCGGCGTAGCGCGGCGAAGGATCTCCAGATGCGCAGCTCGAGCCACGTGCCGCGAATTTTGAGATCCTTCGCCGTCTACGCGGCTCAGGATGACGGAGTGAGTTGCCTACGCGGTGGCGAACGCTTTCAGCGCGTCCGATTCGGTGTCGTAGACCGAGAACATCGGGAGGAGGTTCGTCAGGCGGAGCGTCTTCGCGACGCGGTCCTGCGGCTTGAGCAGGCGCAGCGACGCGCCGTAACGCTTCGA
>DASYSN010000474.1:0-6419 GCA_036003305.1 Thermoanaerobaculia bacterium | reverse complement strand
TTGATGTGACCGAGCTCGTACTGGTCCTTCGGCCGAACGTCGACCCAGACCGCCTTCTTCTCGTCCACCATTTTGATCGCCTCGGTGCGCTCGATGCGCTTGGCCGATTCGAGCGGCGACTCTGGCTGCTGCGTCAGCGTGACCGGCGCGGGCGCCGGGGCTGGCGCGGGCGCCGGCGATGACGATTTGAATTGCGCGCACGCCGAGCCGGCCAGGGCCAGCGACGACGCGATCGCAATCACTGCGATTCTCTGCATCCGTTCCTCCTTCACAGAAATGACAGCTTAACGTACCGACATACCTTCGACGGGGTAATGCGAGTCGCGCCACTCGAGCCAACCGCCTTTGAGTGCCGCGGCGTTCTTGATGCCGTGTGCTTTCAGGATCGCCACCGCGAGGCCGGCCGTCTCTTCGGCGTGGCACGCGCAGTAGGTGATGATCTTCTTTTTCGGGGGGATTTCGGTGATCCGCATCGCCAACTGGCTGCCTGGAATGCTGAGCGCGCCTTTGATGTGCCCGACCGAATAGGTGTGCTCGGTTCGGACGTCGACGAACACCGCTTTGCCTTCCTTGTAGAGCTTCTCGGCCTCTTCCTTCGAGATGCGCGGCGCCTGTTCGGACGCCTCTTGCGCCTTCGTGTACTCGATCCGAATCGGGCTCTGCGGCTGCGGCTTCATCTGCGCGACGGCGCTGCCGGCGACGACGACTGAGGCAAGGAGGATGGAGAACCTTTTCATACTCGAGACCGAAACCGTAGCGGCGGCTTGGGTGTTCCCGGCATCCGGTATCCGGCACCCGGCATCCGGGGAACAAAACGGATGCCGGATGCCGGATGCCGACGCGAAGCGGAAGAACCTACCCCTACGGGTGGTTGTGTAAACCGTACCTAGCTGGTACTGTTTCGCCGCTTTTGGGTTTCCGATGCTGAAGATCTCGCGCCTCACCGACTACGGCCTCCTCGCCACCGTCTACCTCGCACGCCATCATGGGCGCGTGGTGTCGGCGCGGGAAATCGCGGCGTTTTACCACCTGCCGCTGCCGATGATCACGAAGGTCCTCAAGACCCTCGGGACGGCCGGGACGGTGCATTCGCATCGCGGCGTCGGCGGCGGCTACTCGTTCGACGCCGACGCGGAGCGGGTCACGCTCGGCGAGTTGCTCGAAGTGCTCGAAGGTCCGTGGGACCTGGTGGAGTGCGAGTCGACCGACGACAACGGCGACGCGGTCTGCGGCATCCGCGCGGCGTGCCCGTCGCGCCGGTTCATGTTCGGCATCAATCGCGCGGTCAAGGGGGCGTTCGAACAGGTGACGCTCGCCGATCTCGCGCGCGGCGTCATGCCACTCCCCGTCGTCGATAAGGTCGCGCTCAAGCGCGCTGGATCATCAAGATGAGCAACGCTACTGTCGAACAGATTGCGAACCAGGATTACAAGTACGGTTTCGTCACCGACATCGAAGCCGATCAGGCGCCTCCGGGCCTGAACGAAGACATCGTCCGCCTGATCTCGCAGAAGAAAGAGGAGCCGGAGTGGCTCCTCGAATGGCGCCTCAAAGCGCTCCGCCACTGGGTGACGATGAAGGAACCGACGTGGGCGAACGTCCACTACGGTGCGATCGACTACCAGGCGATCCGCTACTACTCGGCGCCGAAGCAGAAAAAGAAGCTCACGTCGCTCGACGAAGTCGATCCGGAGCTGCGCAAGACGTTCGAGAAGCTCGGCATCTCGCTCGAAGAGCAGAAGCGGCTGAGCGGCGTCGCGGTCGACGCGGTGTTCGACTCGGTCTCCGTCGCGACGACGTTCCGCGCGGAGCTGGCGAAGGTCGGGATCATCTTCTGCTCGTTCTCGGAGGCCGTTCGCGAGCACCCGGAACTTGTGCGCAAGTACCTCGGCAGCGTCGTTCCGATCACCGACAACTTCTTCGCCACGCTCAACAGCGCCGTCTTCTCCGACGGCTCGTTCTGCTACATCCCGAAGGGCGTCCGCTGCCCGATGGAGCTCTCGACCTACTTCCGCATCAACAGCGCGGGAACGGGCCAGTTCGAGCGGACGCTGATCGTCGCCGACGAAGGCGCGACCGTCAGCTATCTCGAAGGCTGCACGGCGCCGATGCGCGACGAGAACCAGCTCCACGCCGCGGTCGTCGAGCTGGTGGCGCTCGACAACGCCACGATCAAGTATTCGACGGTCCAGAACTGGTATCCCGGCGACAAGGAAGGCAAGGGCGGGATCTACAACTTCGTCACGAAGCGCGGCAAGGCGCTCGCGAACGCGAAGATCTCGTGGACACAGGTGGAGACCGGCTCGGCGATCACCTGGAAGTATCCGAGCTGCATCCTCCAGGGCGACAACTCGGTCGGCGAGTTCTATTCGGTTGCGGTGACGGCGAATTACCAGCAGGCCGACACCGGCACGAAGATGATTCACATCGGGAAGAACACCCGCTCGACGATCGTGTCGAAGGGGATCAGCGCGGGCCACGGCCAGCAGACGTACCGCGGCGCGGTGACGATCCTCAAGGGCGCCGAGAACGCCCGCAATTACTCGCAATGCGACTCGCTGCTCCTCGGCGATCAGTGCGGCGCGCACACGTTCCCGTACATCGAGGTGCGCAACTCCTCGGCCACGATGGAGCATGAAGCGTCGACCTCGAAGATCGGCGAGGACCAGTTGTTCTATTGCCAGCAGCGCGGCATCAGTGCCGAGGACGCGGTCTCGATGATCGTGAACGGCTTCTGCCGCGAGGTCTTCCGCGAGCTCCCGATGGAGTTCGCCGTCGAAGCGCAGAAGCTGCTGGGAGTCAGTTTGGAAGGATCAGTCGGCTGATGCTCGAAATCAAGAACCTACATGCCGGGATCGAAGGAAAAGAGATCCTGAAAGGCCTCAACCTCACCGTCGGCACGGGCGAGGTGCACGCCATCATGGGGCCGAACGGCTCGGGCAAGTCGACGCTGGCGAACGTGCTGGCGGGACGGCCGAAGTACGAGGTGATCAGCGGGTCGGTCACGTTCGACGGGAAGAATCTCCTCGAGCTGCCGACCGAGGAGCGGGCGCGCGAGGGCGTGTTCCTCGCGATGCAGTACCCGGTCGAGATCCCGGGCGTGAACAACATCTACTTCCTGAAAGCGGCGCTCAATTCGATCCGGAAGCACCGCGGCGAAGAGGAGCTCGACGCGATCGAGTTCCTGCAGCTCGCGCGGCAGAAGATGAAGCTCGTCGATCTCGACGAAGCGTTCATGAACCGTGCGGTGAATGAGGGCTTCTCGGGCGGCGAGAAGAAGCGGAACGAGATCTTCCAGATGGCGGTGCTCGATCCGAAGCTCGCGATCCTCGACGAGACCGACTCCGGCCTCGACATCGACGCACTGCGCATCGTCGCCGAAGGAGTGAACGCGCTGCGCAGCGAGAAGCATTCGGTGCTCGTGATCACGCATTACCAGCGGCTGCTGACGTACCTCGTCCCCGACTTCGTGCACGTGCTGGCGAATGGCCGGATCGTGAAGCAGGGCGGCAAGGAGCTGGCGCTGGAGCTCGAACAAAAGGGCTACGAGTGGATCGAGCAGGAGATGGCGGCGGCGCAATGACGACTACCGTGGTCGAGCAGGCGTCGCAGCGATTCGGTCAGCTCGGCTGGCCGACTCCGCGGCTCGAGGATTGGAAGTACACGAATCTCGCGCCGGTCGCTTCTCGCGAATGGCGTGTGGCGCCGGCAATCCTGCCGGCGGACATCTCAGCAGTGACACTCCGCGATCGCGCGGTCGCCGAATACGTCTACGTCAACGGCGTCTACGCTCCCGAGCTGAGCACGCCGAATCCGCTGTTCGTCATGGCGCCGTCGACGCGCGAGCAGCACTATGCCCGCTACGCCGACTACGCGAACCATCCGATGACGGCGATGAACACGGCGAACGCGCAGGACGGTGCGTTCCTGCAGATCGACGCGAGCGTCAACGGTTTCATCCACGTCATTCACTACTCGACCGACGGCTACGCCTCGAACCCGCGCAACCTCTTCGTGATCGCGCGCGGCGCGCAAGCGGCGATCGTCGAGACGTACGCCGGCACCGGCACGTACTTCACCAACGCCGTGACGGAGCTGGTCGCGGGTGAGGGAGCGGTCGTCGATCACTACAAGCTCGAGTGCGAGTCGATCGAGGCGTTCCACGTCGCGACGATGCAGATTCACCAGGAGCGTGCGGCCGCCGTCACGACGCGCGCGATCTCGCTCGGCGGCGCGATCGTCCGCAACGAGCTGAATGTCGCGCTGACCGGCGAAGGGGCGAGCGTCGTCCTTGAAGGGCTGTATGTGCTCACCGGACGGCAGCACGTCGACAACCACACGGTCGTCGATCACGCGCGTCCGCACTGCGAGTCGCTGGAGCTCTACAAAGGCATCCTCGACGAGAGCGCGCGCGGGATCTTCGACGGCAAGATCATCGTCCGTCCCGGCGCACAAAAGACGGTCTCCCGCCAGACGAACAACAACCTGCTCCTCAGCGAGACGGCGATCGCCGACTCGAAGCCGACGCTGGAGATCTTCAACGACGACGTGAAGTGCAACCACGGCTCGACCATCGGCCAGCTCGACGAAGAGGCGATGTTCTACCTCCGCTCGCGCGGCGTCGGCGAGGCCGAGGCGCGCAGCATGCTCGTCTACGCGTTCGCGAGCGAGATCGTCGACCGGATGAAGGTCGAAGCGGTGCGCGAGCAGGTGCGGCGCATCATGTTCCGCTCGCTGCCGAATCACTTGCCCGAGCGCAGGGAGAAGGAGCGATGAGCGCCCTTTTTCAAGAGCACGGCCACGAGCACGACACGCTCGACGTCGCGCGCATCCGCGCCGATTTTCCGATCCTCTCGCGCAAGGTTCGCGGCAAGCCGCTCGTCTACCTCGACAACGCGGCGACGACGCAGAAGCCGCAGGCGGTCATCGACCGCATCGTCCGCTATTACACGGAAGAGAACTCGAACGTCCATCGCGGCGTGCATTACCTCAGCGAGGTCGCAACCGCGGCCTACGAGGAGTCGCGCACGACGGTGAAGAAGTTCATCCACGCCCGCGACGAGAAGGAGATCGTCTTCACGCGCGGGACGACCGAGGCGATCAACCTCGTGGCGCAGAGCTGGGGCCGCGCGAATGTGACGGCCGGCGACGAAGTGCTGATCACCGCGATCGAGCACCACTCGAACATCGTCCCGTGGCAGATGCTCTGCGCCGAAAAGGGCGCCACGCTCCACGTCGCGCCGGTGAACGACGCGGGCGACGTGCTGCTCGACGATTTCCGCGCGCTCCTCAGCGACCGCACGAAGATCGTCGCCATCGGCCACGCTTCGAACGCCCTCGGCACGATTAATCCGATCAAGGAGATGATCGCGATGGCGCACGACGCCGGCGCGGTGGTGATCGTCGATGGTGCGCAGGGCGTTCCGCATCTCCCGATCGACGTGCAGGACCTCGGCTGCGAGTTCTACGCGTTCTCCGGCCACAAGGTCTACGCGCCGACCGGCATCGGCGTGCTGTACGGGAAGGAAGCGATCCTCGACGCCATGCCGCCATGGCAGGGCGGCGGCGACATGATCCTCTCCGTCACGTTCGAGAAGACGACGTACAACGCGCTGCCGTACAAGTTCGAGGCGGGGACGCCGAATATTGAAGGCGTGATCGGTCTCGCCGCGGCGCTCGACTACGTCAGCGGCGTCGGCATCGAGGCGATCGCGGCGCATGAGCACGACCTGGAGCGCTACGCCACGCGGCGGCTGCTCGAGGTCGAGGGGCTGAAGATCATCGGAACGGCGAAGTCGAAGGCGAGTGTGATCTCATTCACGCTCGAAGGCGTGCACCCGCACGACATCGGAACCATTCTCGATCAGGAAGGAATCGCCATCCGCACCGGCCACCACTGCGCGCAGCCGATCATGCTGCGCTTCAACATCCCTGCGACCGGCCGTGCGTCATTCGGGCTGTACAACACGCGCGAGGAAGCGGATGTGCTGGTGAGCGGGCTGAAAAAGGTGATCGAGGTGTTCAGGTGACGACTGTCATCCCGAGCCGCCGAAGGACGGCGAGGGATCCCGTGCTGAAACGACGATCGTGCGCAACTTGCACGAGATCCTTCGCCGTCTACGCGGCTCAGGATGACAGAGGGATCCATGCCTGAGCTCCAGGACCTCTATCAGCAGATCATCCTCGATCACAACAAGAACCCGCGGAACTATCGCGAGCTCCCGAACGCGACGCGCAAGGTCGACGGATACAACCCGCTGTGCGGCGATCACTACACGGTGTTCCTGGAGCTCGACGGCGAGACGATCAAGGACATCGGATTCACCGGCTCCGGCTGCGCGATCTCGAAGGCCTCGGCGTCGGTCATGTCGACGACGGTGAAGGGGAAGACGCGCGAGGAAGCGGAGCGGTACTTCGAC
>DASYSN010000473.1:0-4406 GCA_036003305.1 Thermoanaerobaculia bacterium | reverse complement strand
GAGGGTCGCGAGTTGCTGGTAGCCGCGGCAGTCTTCGTTGGTGGTAACGGCGAAGAGTGGGGTGGCGATGGCTATCGCGATTAGCAGGCGCTTCATGGGGGAGAAGTCTAATGCTGCGGCTGCGCAGGTCGCACGGCCCCTCATCCGGCCTTCGGCCACCTTCTCCCCACTGCGTGGGGAGAAGGGTAATGACGACGGCTTTTCGTAATTACCCCTCGCCCCGCGTAGCGGGGAGAGGGTGGCCGGAGGCCGGGTGAGGGGGGTGCTACCTGCGCTTCGCGGGCACTTCTGCCGCGAGATGGCGCTGCAGGTACTCGCCGGTGGGGCTGGCTTTCACTCGCGCGATCTGTTCGGGCGTTCCCGTCGCGATCACGCGGCCGCCGGCGTCGCCGCCTTCGGGGCCGAGGTCGATGATGTGGTCGGCGGTTTTGATGACGTCGAGGTTGTGCTCGATCACGACGACGGTGTTGCCGCGGTCGACGAGGCCCTGCATGAGGTGGAGGAGCTTGGCGACGTCGTCGAAGTGGAGGCCGGTGGTCGGCTCGTCGAGGATGTAGAGGGTCTTGCCGGTGGCGCGCTTGGCGAGCTCTTTGGCGAGTTTGACGCGCTGGGCTTCGCCACCAGACAACGTTGTCGACGACTGGCCGAGCTTGATGTAGCCGAGGCCGACCTCGTCGAGGGTGCGGAGGATGTTGAAGATCTTCGGGATGTTGCGGAAGACGTCGATCCCCTGCTCGACCGTCATCTCGAGGATGTCGGCGATGGAGTGGCCCTTGTACTTCACCTCGAGGGTCTCGCGGTTGTAGCGCCGGCCGTTGCAGACGTCGCACTTCACGTAAATGTCGGGCATGAAGTGCATCTCGATCTTGATCTGGCCGTCGCCCCTGCACGCCTCGCAGCGGCCCCCCTTCACGTTGAACGAGAAGCGCCCCGGCCCATAGCCGCGCATGCGCGCCTCGGGAGTCTGCGACATGAGGCTGCGGATCTCGCCGAACAACTGCGTGTACGTCGCGGGGTTGGAGCGCGGCGTGCGGCCGATCGGCGACTGGTCGATGTCGATGACCTTGTCGACCAGCTCCAGCCCGTCGATGCGGTCGTGATCGCCCGGCGTCTCCGGGGAGTCGTAGAAGTGCCGCGAGAGCGACTTGAAGAGGATGTCGTTCACGAGCGTCGACTTCCCGCTGCCCGACACGCCGGTGACGGCGACGAAGAGGCCGAGCGGAATGGTGACGTCGATGTTCTTCAGGTTGTTCTGCCGCGCGCCGCGGATGACGAGTTCGTTCTCTCCGGGAGCGCGGCGCGTCGCCGGCACGCCGATCTCCGCGTCGCCGCGCAGGTATTGCGCGGTCAACGACGACGGGAAGGTCTTGATCTGATCGAGCGGTCCCTCGGCCACGACATGTCCGCCATGCTCGCCGGCGCGCGGGCCGAGGTCGATGACGTGGTCGGCGGTCTCGATCGTCTCCTCGTCGTGCTCGACGACGATGACGGTGTTGCCGAGGTCGCGGAGCTCGAGGAGCGAGTCGATGAGCTTGCGGTTGTCGCGCTGGTGGAGGCCGATCGACGGCTCGTCGAGGACGTAGAGGACGCCCATCAGCTTCGAGCCGATCTGCGTCGCGAGGCGGATGCGCTGAGCCTCGCCGCCGGAGAGCGTCGCCGCGCCGCGGTCGAGGGTGAGGTAGCCGACGCCGACCGCGTTGAGGAAGCCGAGGCGGTCGCGGACCTCTTTGAGGATCTTGCCGGCGATCTGCTCCTCGCGCGGCGTCAGGGAGATCGTCTTGAAGAACTTCTCCGCCTCCCGAAGGGATCGCGCGACGACTTTGTCGACCGGCTGATCGGCAACTGTCACGCTCAGCGCTTCGGGCTTCAGCCGCCGTCCACCGCACTCGGGGCAGTTGTTCGGCGTCATGAAGCGCTCGATCTCTTCGCGGATCTCGTCGGAGTCGGACTCGTGGTAGCGGCGCTTGAGCATCGGCACGATGCCTTCGAACGTGCCGGTGTACTGGTAGGCGCTCGCCTCGCCGTTGAACTCGAATTTGATCTTGTCCTCGGAGCCGTAAAGGATGCAGTTGCGCGCCTTCTCGGGGAGCTTCTGCCACGGCGTGTCGAGCGACGTCTTGAAGTGCTTGCAGATCGTGTGGATCTGCTTGAGCCGCCAGTGCTCGGAGCCTTCCTTCCAGAGCGCGATCGCGCCTCCGTTGATCGACCGCGACGCGTCGGGGATGATCTTCCGCTCGTCGACCTCGAGGAGCACGCCGAGGCCCGAACAGCGGGGGCAGGCGCCGTAGGGGGAGTTGAACGAGAAGAGCCGCGGCGTGATCTCACCGATCGACACGCCGCAGTCGGGGCACGCGTAATTCTGGGAGAGCAGCTCTTCGCGTCGCGTTGTCATCCCGAGCCCCGTAGAGGGCGAGGGATCCGTTGCCGACTTGCGCGATCGTCCCGTTTCAGCGCCGGATTCCTCGCCGTCTACGCGGCTCGGAATGACAGGCTGGGGAGACTGATAAAGAATCTTCACCAACCCCTTCGTCACGCGCGTGGCGGTCTCGAGCGAGTCGGCGAGGCGCTGGGCGACGCCTTCCTTGATGGCGATGCGATCGATGCGGATGTCGATCGTGTGCTTCTTCTGCTTGTCGAGCGTCGGCGGGTCGGAGAGCTCGACCTCTTCGCCATCGACGAGGGCGTGGGTGAAGCCCTCCTTCACCATCTGCAGCATCTGCTTGCGGTACTCGCCCTTCTTGCCGCGGACGTACGGCGCGAGGACGGTGAACTTCGTGCCGTTCGGCAGCGCCAGCAGGCGGTCGACCATCTGCTGGATCGTCTGCGGCCGGATCTCCTGGCCGCATTGCGTGCAGTGCGGCACGCCCACCGACGCGTAGAGGAGGCGGAGGTAGTCGTAGATCTCGGTGACCGTGCCGACGGTCGACCGCGGGTTGCGCGACGTCGTCCGCTGCTCGATCGAGATCGCCGGCGAGAGGCCCTCGATCGAGTCGACGTCCGGCTTCTCCATCTGTTCCAGGAACTGCCGGGCGTACGCCGACAGCGACTCGACGTACCGCCGCTGCCCCTCGGCGAAGATGGTGTCGAAGGCGAGTGACGACTTCCCCGAGCCCGAGACGCCGGTGATGACGACGAACTTGTTCCGAGGAATGACGACGTCGATGTTTTTGAGGTTGTGCTCGCGTGCGCCGCGGATGACGATCGAATCCATGTGAGGACCTTATTTAACTTCGCAAGACACCGCCGGTGTTCCCGTTCTACGATTCGTGGATGCCCGCAGTCGTGCTGTACGTGGCGACGACGCTGATTGTCTTCGCCCTGTGGAATCGTTTGGTCCAGCCGCTATCGCGCGGCGCGGCGCTCGTTCTCCTGCTTTTGCCGGCATGCATCACCGGCCGCGCGCTGATCACCGGGAACGTTTACGGTCCGGCCGACCTCGCTTTCATGGCGCAGCCGCTGAAGACGTACGCGGCAAAGTACGGCATCAACGGAGTGCACAACGGCCTGCTGTCGGACCTCTACGCGCAGATCTGGCCGTGGCAGAGCGCCGTGCGGTACGCGTGGTCGCAGCACACGTGGCCGCTGCTGAACCCGTTCATGCTCTGCGGCGATGTCCTCGCGGCGGCGATGCAGCCGGGGGCGTTCGATCCGTTCAATCTGCTCGCGCTGCTCCTGCCGCTGCCGCAGTGGATGACGTTCTACGCCTCGCTGACGCTCCTCTTCGCCGCGCTCTTCACCTTCTCCTACGTGCGCGCGATCGGCTGCCGCGAAGCGCCCGCGCTGGTCGCCGCCGCGGGATTCATGCTCGGCGCGAACATGCTGATGTTCGTCGGCTGGCCGCTGTCGCGCGCGTGGACTTACCTCCCGCTGGTGTTTCTCGGCGTCCGGATCATCGTCCGCGACCGGACGGTCCGCGGGTCGGTGCTGCTGATGATCGCGCTGGCGCTGCTCATCCTCAGCGGGCATCCGGAGTCGCTGCTGCACGTGGTCGTCGTCGGGGGGGTCTACGGCGTGTTCGAGATCGTCACGACGCGTACTGGGGCGCCGAAGGCGATCGCGCTCGCGGTGGTCGCCGGCGTCCTGGCGCTGCTGATCGGCGCGATCCAGCTCCTCCCGTTCCTGGAGGCGAGCCCGCAGACGTACGAGGACGAGGTGCGCCGCGGCCTCTTCGCGAACACCGAGTTCCCGCCGATGCCGGAGCTGGTGAAAAAGCGCGTCTCGAGCATGATCCTCCCGTATTACGGCGGCCAGCCGTGGCGTAACGCGATGACGAGCGACTACGACCCGGAGAGCGCACGTGCCGGGAGCGTGCTGCTGGTGCTGTCGCTCGTCGCGCTCGTCGTTGCGCCGCGGCGCCGCGAGACGTGGTTCTTCTTCGTGCTCGCCGTCTTCTGCGCCTGGGCGGG
>DASYSN010000472.1:0-13707 GCA_036003305.1 Thermoanaerobaculia bacterium | reverse complement strand
CTTCACGTTCCAGGCGGATGACGGCAAGGGCGGCACCTCGACCGGCACGGTCACCATCACGATCAATCCGGTCAACGATCCGCCGACCTTCAACCTCGGCGCGAACCCGGTCAGCTCCAACGAAGACGCCGGTCCGCAGAGCATCGCGAACTACGCCTCGAGCATCAGCGCGGGACCGACGGCCGACGAACAGACGCAGACCGTCACCTTCACGGTCACCAACGACAACAACGCCCTCTTCAGCGTGCAGCCGGCGATCTCGTCCTCCGGGACGCTGACGTACACCAGCGCGCCGAACTCCAACGGTTCCGCGAACGTCACGGTCGTCGCGCACGACGACGGCGGCACCGCGAACGGCGGCAACGACACGTCGTCGACCCACAACTTCAACATCATCGTCAACGCCGTCAACGACGCGCCGAGCTTCACGAAAGGTGCGGATCAGACGGTGCTCGAAGACAGCGGCCCGCACAGCGTCAGCGGTTGGGCCACCGGCATCAGCGCCGGCCCGGCGGACGAGTCTTCGCAGACGGTCACTTTCAACGCCACGAACACCAACAACGCGCTCTTCAGCGCCCAGCCGGCGGTCGCATCCGACGGCACGCTGACGTACACGAGCGCGCCGAACGCCAACGGCACGGCGACCGTCTCGGTCACGGCGCACGACAACGGCGGCACGGCCAACGGCGGCGTCGACACCAGCGCGGCGCAGACCTTCACCATCACGGTAGTTCCCGTCAACGATGCGCCGAGCTTCACGAAGGGCGCCGACGTCACGGTGCTCGAAGACAGCGGCGCCTACACGCAGGCTGGCTGGGCTACCGGCATCAGCGCCGGTCCGGCCGATGAGGCGGGCCAGACGGTCCACTTCAACGTCACCAACAACACCAACTCGGCGATGTTCAGCGTGCAGCCGTCCGTCGCGAACGACGGCACGCTGACGTTCACGCCGGCGGCGAACGCCAACGGCAGCGCCACGATCACCATCAACGCGCAGGACGACGGCGGCACCGCGAACGGCGGCGTCGACACGTCGGCTTCGCAGACGTTCGTCGTCAACGTGACGGCGGTCAACGACGCCCCGAGCTTCACGAAGGGCGCCGATCAGACCGCGTTCGAAGACGGCGGCCCGCAGACGGTCGCCGGCTGGGCCACCGCCATCAGCGCCGGTCCCGCGGACGAGTCGTCGCAGACCGTCACCTTCAACGTCAGCAACGACAACAACGCCCTCTTCAGCGTCCAGCCGGCGGTTGCGTCCGACGGCACGCTGACCTACACACCGGCCGCCAACGCGAACGGCGTTGCGACGGTCACCGTTGCGGCGCACGACGACGGCGGCACCGCGAACGGCGGGGTCGACACGTCGGCTTCGCAGACGTTCACGATCACCGTCACGATGGTCAACGACGCGCCGAGCTTTACGAAAGGGCCCGATCAGACGGTGCTCGAGGACAGCGGCGCGCACACCGCCACCGGTTGGGCGACCGCAATCAGCGCCGGCCCGGCGAATGAGTCGTCGCAGACCGTCACCTTCACCGCCACCAACGACAACAACGCGCTCTTCAGCGCGCAGCCGGCGGTCGCGTCCGACGGCACGCTGACGTTCACCTCGGCTCCCGACGCCAACGGCACGGCGACCGTCTCGGTCACCGCGCACGATGACGGCGGCACGGCGAACGGCGGCAACGACACCAGCGCTCCGCAGACGTTCACGATCACCGTCACCGCGGTCAACGACGCGCCGAGCTTTACAAAGGGTGCGGACCAGACCTCGCTAGAAGACGCCGGCCCGCAGACGGTCGCCGGTTGGGCCACCGCGATCAGCGCCGGCCCGGCGAATGAGTCGTCGCAGACCGTCAGCTTCATCGCCGGCAACGACAACAACAGCCTCTTCTCCGCGCAGCCGGCAGTCGCTTCCAACGGTACGCTGACCTACACCGCGGCGCCGAACGCCAACGGCGTTGCGACAGTCACCGTCGCCGCGCACGACAACGGCGGCACCGCGAACGGCGGCGTCGACACCTCGGCCTCGCAGACGTTCACGATCACGGTCACCGCGGTCAACGACGCGCCCAGCTTCACCAAGGGCGCGGACCAGACCGTGCTCGAGGACAGCGGTCCGCACACCGTCACCGGTTGGGCCACCGCCATCAGCGCCGGCCCGGCTGACGAGTCGTCGCAGACCGTCTCGTTCACCACGACCAACGACAACAACGCGCTCTTCAGCTCGCAGCCGTCGGTCGACGCGTCGGGCAACCTGACGTTCACCTCGGCACCCGATGCGAACGGCACGGCGACCGTCAGCGTGACGGCGCACGACAACGGCGGCACCGCCAACGGCGGCGTCGACACGTCGGCCGCGCAGACGTTCGTCATCACCGTCACCGCGGTCAACGACGCCCCGAGCTTCACCAAGGGACCGGACGAGAGCGTCTCCAGCGACGCCGGACCGCAGAGCTACGCGAACTGGGCCACGAGCATCAGTGCCGGCCCGGCGAACGAGTCGGCGCAGACCGTCTCGTTCATCGTCACCAACGACAATAACGGCGCGTTCACCGCACAGCCGGCCGTCAGCTCCAGCGGCACGCTGACGTTCAACACCGCCGTTTCCGCTCCGACCACGACGGTCCATCTGAACGTGACGGCGCAGGACAACGGCGGCACCGCGAACGGCGGCATCGACACGTCCGCCACGCAGACGTTCAACGTCAACATCACCCACGCCAACCAGCCGCCGGCGGCGAACCCCGATTCGTACGACGCGGTCGGCAACACCGAGCTCGCGGTCGGGACCTCCGGATCGCAGCCGGCGAGCCTCGTCGTCGCCTCAGGCAGCGTCCTGGCGAACGACACCGACTCCGACGGCGATCCGCTCACGGCGAGCCTCGGTTCCGCCACCGCCGGCGCCAGCGTCACGGTGAGCTCCGACGGCACGTTCCGCTACCTCCCGCCGGCCGGCTTCAGCGGCGACGATACGTTTACTTATGTCGTCAACGACGGGCACGGCCACAATGTCACCGGCACGGTTACAATCCACGTCGTCAAACGAGTGCTGTACGTGAAAAACAATGGAGGCGGTAGCACGGGCCGGGTCGACTCGCCGTACGCGACGCTCGCCGCCGCGCAGGCTTCCTCGGCCGACAACGACGCTGTCTACGTCTTCACCGGCGACGGCACGACGGGCGGCCAGAACGCCGGCTTCACGCTCAACCACAACGGCGAGCGCCTGATCGGCGAAGGCGTCGCGCTCACCGCGGCCGGCACATACAACGGTTCGGCGAACCCGCAGCTCCGCGCCGCGGGCACCGCTCCGAAGTTGTCCAACGGCAGCGGCAACGGCGTGACGATCGCCAAGGTCGGCACGCTTGCGACCGCCGAGGTTTCCGGCGTCAACATCACGTCGGCGACGAACAACGGCGTGCAGATCACCGACACGACCAACGTCACGATGTCGACCGACACGATCTCGTCGGTCGCCACGAGCGGCGTCAGCGGGTCGAAGGTCGTTAACTTCTCGCTCACCGGAAGCACCATCAGCGGCGCGGCCGTCTCGGGCGTCGCATTCGACAGCGCTCCGACCCAGACGGAGAACAACCTCTCCGGCGCGGTTACCATCACCGGCAACACCATCAGCACGCCCGGCCAGCACGGCGTCAGCATTCAGAACTTCAGCGGCACGATCGGCAACCTCGCCGTCACCGGGAACACGATCTCGAGCACGAACAACCCGGCGACTTCCACCGGTTCGGGCATCGCGGTGCTGATCTTCGGCAATGCCACGGCGTCCGCGTCGGTCACGAAGGGATCCCTCGACACCAACATCATCACGAACTTCCCGAGCGGTGCCGGCATTCAGTTCCAGAGCGGCAACAGCTCGAACGGTCCCGCGACGGTCACCGGAAACTCCGGCAATCCGAGCAACGTCGTCACGATCGACGGCAACAAGATCACGGGCGACGCTACGAATCACATCGGTACCGACGCCATCCTCGTGACGGTGGCCGGCAAAGGCGACGGCAACTTCGACGTCTCCAACAACGGTACCGTCGGGCAGCCGATCACGAACACCAACGGCGCCGTGATTGGCTTCTCGGTGGCGGGACAGGCGACCGTCTCGGGGGCGATCAAGAACAATGTGATCGTTGCGAACAACAACTCGGGGACAGGCGGCATCGTCGTCGGCGTCGCGAATCTCATCGCCTCCACGGAGGCGCCGAGCGTCCAGCTCACCGTCACCGGCAACAGCATCAGCAACACCGACGGCGTCGGAATCAACGCCGTCATTCGCAACTGCTCCGGTTCGATGGGCGCGTCGATCACGAATAACACCGTTGCCGCGCCGCTCTCCGGTGTGCGCAGCGGCATTCGCGTCGATTCCGGCTCCGCGGCCGGCAACACGGCGCTTTGCCTGCAGCTCAGCGGCAACACGTCCGCGGGTTCGGGCGGCGCCACGGGAATCGGCCTTCGCAAGCAGGGGACGAACGCTGCGGTCAACGTCTACGGCATCGTCGGCATGTCCGCCACCAGTACCCCGGCAGTCGAGGCATATGTCAATTCACAGAACCCGGCGGGAGGCGGAACGACTCTCGTTTCGGCGACCAGCGGATTCTCATCGTGCACGCTTCCCTGAATGAACATCTAGAACTGAGGAGGTATCAATGGCAGAGCCGTTCCTTTCAGAGATCCGGATCATGTCGTTCGGCTTTCCGCCCAAGGGTTGGGCTTTGTGTGACGGACAGTTGTTGCCGATCAACCAGAACCAGGCCTTGTTCTCGCTGCTCGGCACCACCTTTGGCGGTGATGGACGCGTGAACTTCGCGCTGCCCGATCTGCGCAGCCGGGTGCCGATTCACGTCGGTTCCGGACATACGCTCGGGGAGCGGGCAGGCGAGCAGGCTCACACCCTGAGCATTAGCGAGATCCCGACGCACACACACGTCCTGACCGCCAGCAGCACGCAGCCTGCGGTGGGCGCGGGACTCACGCCGAGCCCCACGCAAATCCTCGCCAAGACGCGCAGCTCGTTCCTGTATTCGTCACCGCAGAATCCCGCCGCCATGCCTGCCGACGCGCTCCAGAACGTCGGCGGGAGCCAGGCGCACCTGAACACGCAGCCGTTCCTGACGCTCAACTTTTCGATCGCGCTGCAGGGCATCTTCCCGTCGGCGACCTAGGGTAGAGGAGACAACGATGGCACAACCTTACGTTGGAGAGATCCGGATGTTCGCCGGCAACTTCGCGCCGGCGGGCTGGATGTTTTGCGAAGGCCAGCTTCTCCCGATCTCCGAATACGAGACGCTCTTCAATCTCATCGGAACGACTTACGGCGGTGACGGGCAGTCGACGTTTGCACTTCCCGATCTGCGCGGCCGCGTTCCGATTCACTTCGGCAACGGCTTCACCCTCGCGGAGACCGGAGGCGTCGAGGAGGTCACGCTGACGATCTCGCAGATTCCGGCGCACTCGCACGCTCTTTTGTCGGCGCAGACGTTCGCAACGTCGAACGACCCGACGTCGAATGTGCTCGCCATTGCGCCGCTCGCGACTACGTTCCCGTTCGGCACCGACGCGCCGATGACGACTCTGAGCCCGACCTCGGTCAGCTCCGTCGGCGGAAGTCAGCCGCACAACAACTTTCAGCCGTACCTCTGCGTCGATTTCATCATCTCGCTGTTCGGCATTTTCCCGTCCCAGACCTAGTGAGAAGGAGAGCACATGGATCCGTTTGTAGCTGAGATTCGAATCTTCCCGTTCAACTTCGCGCCGAAGGGCTGGGCATGGTGTGACGGTCAGATCCTTCCGCTGTCGCAGAACACCGCCCTCTTTTCGCTGCTTGGCACTACTTACGGCGGCGACGGCAAGAGCAACTTCGCGCTTCCGGACCTGCAGGGGAGGGCGCCGATGCATCCCGGCCAGGGGCCCGGTCTCTCGCTTCACGACCTCGGTGAGACCGGCGGCTCCGAGACCGTCTCGTTGCTCGAGAGTGAGATTCCTTCCCACTCGCACGCCTTCACCGCCTCCTCGCAGGACGGAACGGACAATCATCCGGTGAACAACTATCCGGCGCAGGGTGTCGGCATCAACCTGTACGTGAACCAGGGGACGACACCGGTGGCCATGAATGACAACGCGATCGCGCCCGCGGGCGGCGATCAGCCGCACAACAACATGCAGCCGTATCTGACGCTCTACTTCAACATCGCGTTGCAGGGCGTCTTTCCGCCGCGTACCTAGGATTCCGGCTTTTCTGAGCAGGACCGAGAGAGAGACAGGAAGGCAAATCCATGAGAAAGCAATCAACGAGTGGGATGGGGCGGCGCGAGTTCATCGTTCTGACCTCGACCACTGCACTGGCGGCCGCCGCGTTCGGAAAGGATCTCCTTCCGCAGCCGGCCACCGCGTCAGCCACAGCACGCGAATTCTCGCTCGGATACGTCGAGCCGAATGCCTCTCTCGGAGGCACCGGTCGCGGCTTGACACCGAACGTGATGGCGGTCGCCGGCGTGACCTCGGGTGACGGTAACTTCATCAACAACGGAGCAAAGGTTTCGGTGCGCGGCTACAACGTGCTGCCGAAGTCTTCCACCGGCCGCGTGCAGATGCAGCTCATCGTGCAGTATCTGGAGGGCGGCACCACGCGCGTCGATCCGTTCATCGCCTGGCGTTATTCGCGAACCTCGGGCCCCGCGTCTCCGGTTTCGTTCCTGGTCCCGGTCGAACAGGATCAGAACCTCCACATGCTCTTCACGTCCGACTCGGACGCCTCGCTCGCACGGAAAGCCGCACAGGCTGGACAGGCGGGCAACGGCGTCTCGCGTCGCGACGTCCTCACCGGCGCATCGGCTGCGGCGAGTCTCGAAGCGGGGAACGACCCCGGCGCGATCACGCTCACGCTGTTGTCCGGCAAGTCCGACCCGAAGCTCCGCCGCGGCTACTACATCATCTCCCCGGTCGGAGACGGTGTCAGTGAGCCCGACTGGAGCCGGTACGAGCTGCGAAAGACCGACGACGGGATGAAGCTGTTCGAGGCGAACAACTTCGCCGCCGGCCCGGCGCAGCTCGAGTATCTGATCCTCTACATCGACTACTTCGCCCCCTCCGAACGCGACAAGACCCGAATCAAGAAAACGGATTGACCTCGACACAGATCGATGCGACGACCCGCCTCCGTCCCGAGACGGAGGCGGACGTCGAGTTTCTCGCGGCGCTCTACGCCAGCACCCGCGAAGAGGAGATGGCGCTCGTCACCGATTGGAGCGACGAGCAGAAGAAGGCCTTCCTCCGTTCGCAGTTCGACGCCCAGTCCGACCACTACAAGAAGCACTATTCGGCGGCGGAGTATTGGGTGATCGAGCGCGACGGCGCGGCAATCGGCCGTCTCTATCTCCACTACCAGCCGAAGGACCTGCGCATCGTCGATATCGCGCTGATGCCGGAGTACCGGCGTCACGGAATCGGACGAGCGATCCTCACGCAACTACTCGTGGACGCGCAGGCGGACGGCCGAAACGTCAGCCTGCACGTGGAGATGAACAACCCGGCGCTGCGCCTGTACCACGACCTCGGCTTCAACGCGGTCGGCGAGTACGGCTACTACTTCCTGCTCGAGTGGAAGCCCGCGCCTAGTTGAAGACCGCCTCGTACATGTAGCCGTCTTTGCCCTTCGAGATCGGCACGATGAAGATGAGGTGCGGGCCGCCCAGCGTCTCGTGCGTCATCGAGTAAGTCGCCTGGGGGATGTACGGTTCCTGCGGACCGAGGAAGTGCATCGAGAAGGTGTCGCGCGTCAGGCGGGTATCGACGTGCTGGTCCATGATCTTCAACACCTCGACGAGCTTCAGGGGATAGGACTGCCCGTCTTTTGCGGTCATCTGGAACGTCGTTCCGACCAGCGGCTGGATCAACTCGTACGTGAATTCGCTGATGTGCATCGCCCGCGTTTTGTAGCACGTTCAGCGCGGGCACGCCATCACGATACGATGTGTGGATGGCCGCCGAGCCCCAGTTGCCGCCGCCGACCGACATCAACTCCGACCTCGGGTTCGGATCGGTCGTCGCACGCGAGTCGCGCCGCCGTCTGCTGAACCGCAACGGCAGCTTCAACGTGAAGCGCGAGGGGCTGTCGTTCCTGCAGGCGCTCTCCGCCTATCACTACTTCCTCACCATCAGTTGGACGCGGTTCTTCGGCTACGCCGTGAGCGCCTATCTCGCCGCGAACGCGCTCTTCGCGGCCGCCTACGTCGGCTGCGGCGACGACGCGCTGACCGATTTCGCGAAACAACGGGTGGGGGAGCGGTTCGTCAACGCGTTCTTCTTCAGCGTCGACACCATCGCGACGATCGGCTACGGCACCGTCGCGCCGACGAACGTCGCCGCGAACGTCGTCGTCGTCTTCGAGTCGCTCATCGGCCTCCTCGGATTTGCACTCGTCGCCGGCATCGTCTTCGCGCGGTTCGCGCGGCCGATGGCGCAGATCGTCTTCAGCGACAACGCCATCATCGCGCCCTACCGCGGCGGCATGACCGCGTTCATGTTTCGGATCGTCAACCAGCGCTCGAACGAGCTGGTGCAGCTCGAGGCGAAGGTGATGCTGACGCGCCGCAAGCGGGGAGTGGACGGTGAGCGCGAGTTCCTCCAGTTGAAGCTGGAGCGCGAGAACGTCATCTTCTTTCCGCTGACCTGGACGATCGTCCATCCGATCGACGAAAAGAGTCCGCTGCACGGCATGACCGAGCGCGACCTGCTCGGCTGCGACTCCGAGTTCCTCGTCATGCTCAACGGCTTCGACGAGACCTTCTCGCAGACCGTGCACACCCGTTCGTCGTACCGCGGCGACGAAGTCGTCTGGGGCGCGCGCTTCAAGAGCATCTTCAACCCGCCGAAACCCGACGGCACGCTGTCGGTCGACATCCGGAAGCTGCACGACATCGAGCGCGTCCCGCTCGACTGACGGCGCGAGCACGCCGGATACCCGTTCCGCCTTCCAATAAAACGCGGCCGCCTCCGAGGAAGACGAGGTCGCGTCCGAGGCAAACGGCGCCGCACGCGACGATGACGGCGTTGCCTGACAGGAAAACGGGCACGCACGTTAGGATAACGGCGGCGCAACGGCAACTTCACGAGTTGCACGGCGTGCGACAGCTGTAACCACGCTGGCTTCGCGGGTTGCGCGGCGTGCGACGCGTGCAGCCTCGCCGGCGACACCGGCATCCGCGGCGGCGACGCCGTAATCCACGGTGGCGACGGCGTCATCCAGTGGGCGCACACGCGAATCCTCGCGTGCGACACCGGTTTTTTCGCGGGCGAGACCGGAAACATGACAGTCGTACAGCGGATCCCGGAGTGTTTCACGCGGGAGTGATAGGTTGCGACGGTGCTCGCGGCGGGCGGCTATGATGCGCCATGCCGCATCTCACGATCGCACTCGCGTCACCGCGCGTCGCCACGGCGCTCGACGATGGCCTCGGGAAAGTCGTCCGCCTCGTCGCAGACGCCTCGGCACGCGGCGCTTCGGTCGTCTGCTTCCCCGAGGCATACCTTCCCGGTCTGCGAGGACAGGACTTTGACGTGCTGCCGTGGGGGAAGGGGGAGCAGGAGCGCGTGCTCGCCGCCGTTGCGGAGGTGGCGCGAGCTCATTCGATCGTGACGATCCTCGGGATCGAGCGGATCACGGACGCAGGCCGCCAGATCGCCGCGTGCGTCTTCGGTGCGGACGGCATGGTGCAGGGATTTCAGACGAAGAATCAGCTCGATCCGACCGAGGATCGGTTCTATGTCCCGGGGAGCACGCGGCAGCTCTTCGAAGTGAATGGCATAAAATTCGGGATCGCGATCTGTCACGAAGGTTGGCGGTATCCAGAGACAGTGCGGTGGGCGGCGTCGCGCGGCGCGAAGGTTGTCTTCCATCCGCAGCTCACCGGCACGCATCGCGACGGCGTGAAGCGGACGACGTTCGGATCGTCCGAGGCTCCGTACTACGAGAAGGCGATGCTGATGCGCAGCATCGAGAACACCATCTACTTCGCGAGTGTGAACTACGCGGTTCCTTTCCAGGAATCGGCGACCGCCGTCATCGGGCCCCAAGGTGTCTGCGAAGCGTGGCTGCCGTACGGTCGGGAGGGAGTGCTCCTCCACACGATCGATCTCGACGCCGCGTCGGGCTTGCTCGCCAAGCGCTTCGCGCCCGAGCGATACGTTTGACGCGGAGGCCGAGGGGAGAAGGACGCTCGATTGAATGGGTCTCGCGAGATCTATCAATTCGAGACCCTTCTCCCCCGATGACAGGGGAGAAGGTGCCGAAGGCGGATGAGGGGGCGTACGCGCCACGCCGGATGACAGCGGCGCGCACGAGGTGTCGACAGCGATTTTGACGCCGCGATGTGATCGGGCTCACACTCTCACGTAAACGGGGGCCTTGCACCCCCGTCCAACCTTCCATGAGACGCATGACGCGCATCCTCCCGGCCCTCCTGGCGCCGGCGCTCCTTTTCGCGAGTGACGGGAAGCAGACGTGTCCGATGCCCCAGGTGGCGCTGCTCTCGCCCCGAACGCAGCAGCAGGCCGCCTACCATCAGGCTTCGGTGACCGCGGAGCTCGTCACGGCTGGTGCGAGGCATCGCGCCGTGGCGCCGGGCGGCGGCAGCAGTCCGCTCCCGGTCGTCAACTTCATCGACACCGACCTCTTCGCCACGATGAAGACGGCGGGCGTGCAGCCGACGACCCTCTCCACCGACGCCGAGTTCCTCCGCCGCGTCTCGCTCGACCTCACGGGCCAGATCCCCGACTCCGCGACGGTCGTCGCGTTCGTGAACGACCAGACGCCCGACAAGCGGTCGCGGAAGATCGACGAGCTGCTCGCCTCCGACGCCTTCGCCGACCGCTGGACGATGTGGTTCGGCGACCTGGTGCAGAACGTCTCCGTCTCGAACAACGTCCGCGAGTTCTACCTCGGACGCAACGCCTACTACGCCTACATCCGGGACGCCTGGAAGAGCGGGATGCCGTACGACCAGCTCGTGCGCTCCGTCATCGCCGGCAAGGGCGACTCGTACTCCGCCGGCAACGCGAACTTCGTCGTGCGGCAGTTGCAGAACAACGGTCCGATCCAGGACACGTACGACAACCTCGCGGCGCAGAGCGGCGAGCGCTTCCTCGGCATGCCGCTGCTCTGCCTCTCATGCCACAACGGCCTCGGCCACCTCGAGCTCGTCAACCAATACCTGAAGTCGAAGAACCGTTCCGACTTCTGGGGCATGGCGGCGTACTTCTCCCGCGCGCGTCTGCAGGCGCAGAAGTACACCGATCCGAACAACCCGAACGCGAACCTGACGAAGTTCATCGTCAGCGACGCCACTTCCGGCGTGTACCAGCTCAACACCACCTCCGGCAACAAGACCCCGCGCCAGCCGCTGTCGAACGGCGCGACGTCCGTCACTCCGGCGTACATGTTCACCGGCGAAACGCCGCGTACCGGCGAGGCGTATCGCGACGCGTACGGCCGGATCCTCACCGCCGACCGCCAGTTCGCCCGCGCGACGGTCAACTACCTGTGGCGCGAGATGTTCGGCATCGCCATCGTCGAGCCGCCGAACGCGTTCGATCTCCTCCGCCTCGACCCGAACAAACTTCCCGCCGGCCAGACATTGCAGCCGACGAATCCGAAGCTGCTCGAGGACCTGACCGACTCGTTCATCGCGAGCGGCTACAACGTCCGCGCGTTCCTCCGCACGATCGCGACTTCCTCCTCGTATCAGCTCTCGTCGTACTACACGCCGGCGCCGTGGAACGAGGCGTGGACGACGCTCTACCCGCGGCACTACCCGCACCGCATCCCGGCCGAGATGATGCTCGACGCCGTCGTCAAGGCGACGAACGTTCCGGTCAGCATGAACGTCGCGGGCCTCGGCGCCGTGACCAAGGCGATGCAGCTCCCCGACACGATCGAGCCGGGACCGAAGAACCAGTACGGCGCTATCCTCAACGAATTCGGACGGGGAGACCGCGACCAGACGGCGCGCAGCAACGACTCCTCGATCTCGCAGGCGCTGTCGCTCCTCAACAACACGATCGTGACGACGCGCGTGAAACGCGCGACGGCGAATTCGACCGTCTCCAAAGTGCTCGCCTCGACTACCGACCCCGGCTCGATCGTCGATCAGCTCTACCTCGCGACGCTCTCCCGCTATCCGACCCAAACGGAGCGGTCTCTCGCGGTCAACTACCTGAATTCAGGCAACGTCAGCCAGCACGCCGAAGACCTGCAGTACGCGCTGCTCAACCAACTGGAGTTCCTCTTTGACTAAAGAACGTGAATGCTCGCTCTGCGCCGGCTCCGGACTTCCGCTCGGTGAAGGCTTCTCGCGCCGTCGCTTTCTGAAGATCGCGGGGACGGGACTGGTGGCGTCGTACTTTGCGGACGTCATCTCGCCGAAGCTCCTCTACGGCGCCACGGCGGCGCCGAGCGTCTCGCTGCGCAACACGGCGAAGAACTGCATCTTCATCTTCCTCGCCGGCGCGCCGAGCAACATCGACACGTGGGACCTGAAGGAAGGCGCCTGGACGCCGTCCGACTTCACGCCGGACACGTTCGCCAACGGCACGATCCGCTTCCCGCGCGGCCTGATGCCGCAGACGTCGAGCCAGCTCGACAAACTCGTGTTGGTACGTCCGGGCCTCGCGTGGGCCGCCGTGCACCAGCTTGGGCAGACGTGGGCGCAGATCGCGCGCAATCCCGGCGGCGCCACCGGCGCGATCGCGCCGCACATCGGCGCCGTGGTCTCGATCGAGTCGCAGGTGAACCGTAAGCCGTCCGACATCCTGCCGGGCTTCATCGCCCTCAATTCCGGCGGCATCCCTTCGTCGGGCTACCTGCCGGCGAAGTACGCGCCGTTCGGCGTGACCACCGAGGCGACCGGGCTCGCGACGCTGAGCCATCCTGACGGCGCGTCGCGCTTTTCCGACCGCTGGAACCTCGTCCACCTGCTCGACACGAACCGCACGTCGGGCAATCTCGCGAAGAAATCGCTCGACATGAACGACTTCTACGACCAGGCGAAGGCGCTGATGGACGCGCCGAACGTCAACGCTCTCTTCAGCTTCTCGACCGACGAGCACACGCGCTACGGCGCTTCCGATTTCGGCGACTCGCTCGTCGTGGCGCGCAACCTCGTCGCGGCGGGGAAGGGGACGCGCTTCGTCCAGGCGACGCTGGGCGGCTGGGACCACCACAGCAACATCTACGACAAGACCGGCGCGCAGTCTCTCTACACCCAGGCGGCGCAGTTCGATCCCGCCTTCGGCTCGCTCATGACCGATCTCTCGACGATGCCCGGCTCCGCGAGCGGCAAGTCGCTGCTCGACGAAACGCTGATCGTCATCGTGGCGGAGTTCGGCCGCACCGTCGGCGCCCTGAACAACCAGGCCGGCCGCGATCACAACCTCCGGATCACGTACGTCTTCGGCGGCGCCGGCATCCGCGGCGGACGCCCGATCGGGACGACCGACTCGACCGGCGGCATGGTCACGGACTACGGCTGGAGCCAGAACCGCGACGTCCGCCCCGAGGATGTCATCTCGACGATCTACTCAGCCCTCGGCATCGACTACACGATCGTGCGCCACGACGATCCGCTCAACCGCGGGTTCGAGTACGTGCCCTTCGCCGCCCAGGGCGTCTACGGTCCGCTCGACGATCTCTGGGCCTAGTGC
>DASYSN010000471.1:0-3603 GCA_036003305.1 Thermoanaerobaculia bacterium | reverse complement strand
CGCGGAGGTCGCCGATGTCGACGGGGTGCTGGAACTCGTTCTTTGGCTCGCTGAACATGACCGAGCCGCCGGCCTGTTCGCTGAGGACGTCGTGGCAGGCGTGGCAATCCTTCGTGATCGCCTGGCCGCCCTTCGACAGGTGCTGGTCGTCGTGGCAGCGGAAACAGCCGGTGAAATAGAAGTGGCCGATGTTGTCGGGGTGCGTGCGCCAGTCGACGTTCATCTCCGGGAAGCGGGTCTTGGTGAAGATGTCCTGCGTCGTGGCGACGGCCTGCTCGACCGCGGCTTTGCGTCCGCTCCAGACGGCGGGATAAGTCTTCTGATAGTACGCGCGCATCGTCGACGCGATTGCCGCTACCGCCTGCTCGGTCGTCTTATAGTCGGCGGACAGAGCCTGCACCGCCTGCTGCTTCACATACGGAAGCGTGCGATCGATGCGGCCGGCGAGGAGCGCGCGGTCGATCGAGCGATCGGGCGGCACGTAGATGTGTGTCGGACGATTGTGGCAGTCGATGCAGTCCATCGTCCGCACTTCCATCGTCTTGAGCTGCTCCGGCTTGAACTTTGAATCTTTCGCCCAGAACTCCTCGACGGTGCCGGTCTTGCGGTTGCGCATGCGAACGTACTCGATCTTCTGGCGCTGCTCGTCGCTCGCGATGTAACTGATCTCGTTCGCGTTGAACATGTGCCAGTGGATGCCGGCGACCAGACCGGTCTTAGGACTGCCGCCGCCGGTCTTGATCAGCATGCGCGTCTCACGCGCCGTATTCGCCTCGTCGTACTGGAAGTGCGTGAAAACCTTCAACTGCGCGCCGAAGAACTTCTCCGGCCAGTGGCACTGCTCGCATGTTTCGCGCGCGGGGCGAAGGTTCTTCACCGGCGAGGGGATCGGCCGCGGGTACTTGTTCAACGCCGCCGCGTACACCTGATAGGCGCCGGACAGCTTGGAGCGGACGTACCAACCCGCGCCGGCGCCGACGTGGCAACCGACGCAGCCGACTCGCGCGTGCGGCGACTGCTGGTACGCGGTGTACTCGGGATGCATGACGGTGTGGCAGAGCGTCCCGCAGAACTGGTCGGAGTCGGTGTAGTGGTACGCGCGATAGCTGCCGAGGAGCGAGACGGCGACGAAGAGAATCGCGCCGGCAATCGAGACGATCGCGAGCCGGCGGGTGTGTCCGTTATTGAGATCGATGTCAGGATAGCGCGGGATCTCGCCAGGGGCGGCGTGGCGCCGGCGGCGGCGTTCCCACAGCAGGCCGATGGAGAAGAGGATGATCGCGCCGACCAGGAGCGCCGGGGCGACCATGTACGCCAGGACGCCGATGTACGGGTTCTCGCGGGCGGCGGTCGCATCGATGTAGACCAGAAAGAGGATGTTGCAGACCGCGATGATCGCGAGAACGATCGCGATCTCGCTGATCAGATTTGCCGCCAGCGGCCGCCGCTTCACAGGGACTTCGTCTGCCATCTCGTTTCGCTCCTTTGACTACCGAGTGAGGAAGAACCGCGCGATGAACGTCCAGTAGATGGAAATGATGAGAATGATCCCGATTCCGTAGCTCGTGAACCCGAACCACCGCGCGAAGGTCATCTCCCCTTCGGTCGGCGGCTCCGCGAGCACCTCGGCGAGTCTGTCTTCGGCGACCAGGCGATCGTATTCTGATTTGCGCTCATCCATGAACTTCTCGAGCGGCAGGCGTCCCGTGAACATCACCGGATCGAGCGGGAAGTTCTCCGGCCGTAGGTGATTGTGGAAGAAGTGGAACGTGAAGATGAAGCCGATGGCGAGCAGCGCCTCGTCGCCGTGCACCAGCATCGCGACGTTGAGCGCCCAACCCGGCAGGAAGTGCGTGACGGTCTGCGGGATCCAGAGCATCAGGCCCGAGAGACCGATCACCGGCACGCCCCAGAACACGGCGAAGTAGTCGAACTTCTCCCAGTACGCGAAGCGGTCGAGCTTCGGCTGCGGCCCGAGGTAGAAGAACCAGCGGAACATCGCGATAAGGTCCTGCAGGTCGCGGACGCGCGGCACCATTGACTGGGGACCCCAGAAGATCTGCTTCTCGCCGCGGATGATGCCTCGATTGATGATGTATCCGAGGTGGAAGAAGGCGTAGCCGAACGTCACGACCGCGAAAATGCGGTGGATGACCGTCGTCACGCCGACGCCGCCGAAGAGGCCGGCAAGCGTCGTCCCCCACGGATAGTGGGAGTACAACAGCGGCAGACCGGTCGCGGCGAGGATGAGGAAGCTCGTCACGATCGCGATGTGCGTCCGGCGCGCGGCGGTATTGAAGCGCCACACCCAGCGCGTCGTGTGGTCGAAGCGGTGATGGTCCGGGAGCTCGCCGCGAAGCTTCGCGACGATCGAACGCTGCAGCCAGAGGAGCGTATGGATCCCGAAGAATCCGAACGTCATCAGGAGCAGCCACTTCATGCCCCAGTTGTAGACGTAGTAGAGCTGCGGCGACTTCGCCTTGTTGTGCGGGTCGGCATGCGGCTGATACGAGGCATAGCGCGCCGTCGCGTTCGGGTGGCACTTCGCGCACGTCTTCACCACGTTCGCCGGTGCGACGGACGACCGCGGATCGCTCTTCGGCAGATTCAGGTGCGCGGTGTGGCAGTCGGAGCACTTGGCGGCCGGCGCGTAGCCGAGCGCCGTCGCCTGGCCGTGGAAACTGTCGCGATACGTCGGCGCCTCTTTGATGTGGCAATTCGAGCAGCCGGTCGCGATGCCCTGACGGAACGCGTCAGTTTCGACCGAACGGATCGCGTGCGCCGTGTGGCAGGTGATGCAGACGGGTCCCTTGAGATTGTTCTTCGCCCAGAGCTGTCCATGCGTGCTCTGTTCGAACTGGCGGAAGATCCCCTCGTGGCACTTCGCGCACGTCTTCGGCACGTTCTGGTGCGAGATCGTCGACGCCGGATCGGTATGCGGCAGGATCGCGTGCGCGCCATGGCAGTCGGAGCAGATCGCGGAGACGACCAGCCCCTTCTCCAGCGTCCCCTTGCCGTGCACGCTCGAGAAGTAACGCTCGATCACCTGCTTTGACGGCAGCGGATGCGCGTTCGTCGCCTTTGCGCTCTCGTGGCAGCCGGCGCAGGTGCGCGGAATGTTGAACCGATTCGTGCGTGACGCCGGATCGCTCTTCGGAAGGATGTCGTGCTTGCCGTGGCAGTCGACGCACGTCGCGGCCACCGTGTCGCCCTTCGCGCGCGCCTTCGCGTGTGCGCTCTTCGCGTACTCCGCGACCTGGTCGGCGTGACACGCCGCGCAGTTGACAGCTTTCGGCGTCGGATCGTGCGGGTACGCCTTCACGTCGGTGTGGCAATCGGTGCAGCCGATCGCCTGGCCGTGAATCGAGGCCTCAAACTTCTTCTGGTCGATCTTCTTCTCGGCGGACGGATCGCCATGGCAGCCGAGGCAATCGGCGGTGGTGAGCGTCTGCGCCGAAACGACGGCGGCGAGCAGACAGAATCCGAGCAGAGTTGAAGCGAGCCGGGGGAGGATCGGCATGGCAATCCTTTTGGGCGGCCCGCTGCGGGGCCGCCCCACACTGTGAGGAGTTATTTCTTGACCGACTTGAGGTACTTGGCGAC
>DASYSN010000470.1:0-4216 GCA_036003305.1 Thermoanaerobaculia bacterium | reverse complement strand
CTCAACCGCGTCGACGTCTACAGCCTCACCGCGAACGTGGCGCTGGCGATCGGGTTCTCGGCGGTGGTCGTCGTCATGCGCTGGTACCGCCTCGAGATCCTCGGCATCTTCGCGGCCTACATCAACCACTACATCTGGCTGATCCCGATCATCGCGCCGATGGGCGGCCACGTTCGCCCGTTCCCGCAGTTCTACGCCAGCGCGACGATCCTGATCCTCTACTGGGCGATCTTCCGCATTTCGTACGTCATCCGCGAGCCGATCGACGAAGAGATCTCCGCGGTCGCCGGTGTCCTGAACAGCGCGCTGCTGCTCCTCGTGATGAAGTACCAGTCGGCGCATCCGGAGCTCGTGTTCCGCGCGCTGCTGACGATGGGCGCGGTGGAGCTGGTGCTCTCCCGGCTGCCGATCGTACGCCGGAGACGACTCGCGTTCCACGTCCTCACGACGATCGGCGTGGTCCTGATCGTCGCCGCGATCCCGTTCAAATACGCCGCGACGTCCGTATCGCCGCTCTGGCTGATCGAGTCGGCGCTGCTGATCGTCATCGGGGTCTTCACAGACGAGCGGATCTACCGCCGCCTCGGGCTGATTTCCGGAATCGCGACCGCGACGCAGATCGTGGCGTGGCCGGCCGCGCGGCTGATCGGCATGCGAATCGGCGGCGCGGCGCCGGAGCGCGCGTGGATCGACGGGTCGATTTTCGTCGCGGCGGCGCTCGCGTTCTACGCCGTCTCCGAATGGGCGCCGAGGATGTGGCCGGCGATGTTCGAAGACCCGGTCGACCGGCGTCTCGCTCGCGCGCTCTCGTACGCGGGCGCGGTCATGGGACTCCTTGCCGGATTCGCGATGTGTCTCGACAGCGGCCCCGCGGTCTGCTGGGCCGTGCTCGCGCTCGCGTTGACGATTGCCGGCCGGCGCCTCGGCTCGCTCGATCTCAAAATCGAGGGCGGCCTGCTCGCCGTGGCCGCGGTCGTCCGCGTGCTCGTGGTGAATCTCCCTTCGAATTCGATGGCGGCGAGCCACGTCAGTTGGCGCCTCGTCACCGTGTCGGCCGTCATCGCAGCCGTCTACGCGATGGCGCTGTGGATGGGAGCGCCGTCGCCGATCGCGACCTGGTCCGCCTCGGGATTGCTCGCGCTGCTCGCCTGGTACGAGTTCCTGCCGATCAGCGTCGCGGTCGCCTGGACGATCGCCGCAATCGTGCTGCTCGAGGTCGGCGTCAAGTGGGAGTGGCCGCATCTACGCTTGCAGGCGTACGCGCTCCTCGCCGGCGCGTTCGTTCGCGTCTTCGTGGTGAACATGAACGCCGCGAGCACTCCGCGCCTCTACACGATCGTTCCTATCATCCTCGGCTTTCTCTTCGTGTACGAGCGCGTGCGCATCGACGCGTTTGCCTGGCTCGCCGTCGCGACGATCGTCGCGCTGCTCCGTTTCCACCTCGCGGCCGATGCAGTCGCGATCGGATGGGCCGCGCTGACGCTGCTGCTCGTCGCGTTCGCGAAAGTGAGCCGGCGCCGCGTCTTTCTCCACCTCGGCGAAGTCGTCGCGGTCCTCACGCTCTCGCGCGCCGTGATCCACAATCTCTATCAGCGCACATACTTTCCGCCGCCGGCGAGCACGCCTCGATGGTTGCTCGTCTCGATCATTTCCGCGCTCCTCTTCGCGTGCCTCCCGTTCGCGTTCCGACTGCGTCGGCCGGAGGCGCGGTGGTTCGACGCGCATCCAGAGCAGATCCTCTTCTTCATTCCGCTGCTGCTCGTCACGGTTCTCCTCGGCACGGAGATGCGTCTCGGGATGCTCACGGTGGCGTGGGGCATCGAGGCGGTCGCCGTCTTCCTGTTCGCGCTCTGGATCGGTGAGCGGAGCTATCGCCTCAGCGGCCTCGCGCTTCTGCTTCTGTGCGTCGGCAAGATATTCGTCTTCGACTTCTGGCGCCTTTCGCTTCGCGACAAGGCGCTCACCGGCATCGTCCTCGGCGTGGCGCTGATCGGCGTCTCGATTCTCTACTCGCGCAAGAGGGACGCGATCCTGCAGTTCCTATGAAGCACCGCATCCTCTTCACGCTCGCCGCCATCGCTCTCCTCGGAGGGCTCGTGGCCGCGCAGCGCGAGCATGCGGAAGCGCGGCCGGGGGCGCAGTCGGTTCTCTACCTCGTCGCCGACTCCGAGCGCGACCTGACCACGCTGCCGTCGCATTTCACCCGGTTGTCGGATGACGACGAGGTGAAGTACGGCGGCGAGCTGGCTGCCGAGGAGACCGGCTCTCCGGAAAAGCCGAGCGCCGACGACGTGGAGATCGAAAACGTCGTGAGGCGCCTCGGCGGCCGCGTCGCATCGCAGGCGCATCGCCGGCTTCTGTACCGGTTTCACTACCTCCCGGACCGCTCCTTCATCAACGCATTTGCGCTGCCGGGCGGACACGTGTTCATCGGCCGCGGCCTGATCGAGCACATGACGACCGAGGACGAGCTGGCGACCGTGCTTGGTCATGAAGTCGAGCACATCGATCACTACCACTGCGCCGAGCGGCTGCAAACAGAACTGGCGTTGCGCAAGATCCCGCTCGGGGGCGTCCTCGCGATTCCGATCGAGGTCTTTCAGAGCGGTACAGCAAGGAGCAGGAGCTCGAGGCGGATCGCGAGGGAGTGCTGCTCGCGCATCGAGCCGGGTATTCGGCTGCGGGGGCGGTCCGCGCGTTCCAGATGTTGCGCGACCTTTCGCACGAGAAAGAACAGAGCGTTCGTACGCCGCAGGGCGAGCTCGTCTCCGTCGCGACGGATGTGCTGGCGGGCTACTTCCGCTCGCACCCCGCGGCGGAGGACCGCGTCGCGCAAGTACGCGAGATGATTGCGCGGGATCCGTCGCTCGCCGCTGGTGCCGAACGCGAGCTGCCGATCGGATACATTTTCGTCGCGGGCCGCGCACTCGACGCCGACTCGAAAGAGGAGTTCCGTACCGCGGCCGACCTCGCACAACGCGCCCTCCGCGCACATCCCGGATATCCAACCGCCCTCCGCGCGCTCTTCGAGGCCGACCTCGGGTTGGAGCAGTACGCCGCAGCGCAGGACGTCTTTCGAGAGCTCGTCGCACGTGACGCGCCGGCTGCCGACGCGGCGGAACGAAGCGCGGAGGCCCGCGCGACGGAGCTGTTTGGTACGGGGAAGTACGACCGCGAGGCGCGCCTGATCGAGAGCCTTCTCACCGTCTTGCCTTCGCAGCCGCGTCTTCTCCATGCGGCGTCGTGGGCTTACGCGATGAAGGGCGATGACGCCGCCGCGATCGCCAAGGCCGCGAGTCTCCGTCTGTTCTACCCGAACGACGCGTCGTCGACCGCGTCCGATGCGGAACGCAGCGCCGGAGAGCTCCTCGGCAAGTCGGAGTTCGCACATGCGGCGTCGATGGCTCGGGTCGCGGTCGCGCTCGATCCGGCTCGCCACTCCGCATTCCAGACCGAAGGTCAGGCCGAGCTCGCGCAGGCGCATTTCGCGACCGCGGTCACGGCGTTCGAACGCGCGTACGACACCGTCGTCGCCGATTCAACGTGGCTCCGCGCGTTCAGCGACGCCCTCGGCGCCGCGCGGTCACACAGCGCTTCGCAGGAGCTGCAGTCATTCTTGAAAGAGCGTCCGCCCGTGAATCTTCTGGCGTCCGAGATTCGCGTAGAAGCCGCGGGTCTTGCGCTCCTCGCGGGAAATGAAGTGCCTGCGCGAGAGGTCGCGACGCTCGCCGACAACGGCGAGGTCGTGCCGGAGCTCCTTTCGCGTCTGGGCATGTGGTACCTGCGTGCCGCGCGTCCCGCCGACGCCGCCGCGGTTCTGCAGGCAGCGCAGAAGGTCCGGCCCGGCGACTCCGGCGTGCAGAACGCGCTCGCGTGGACCCAGTTCGAAGAGGGAAAACCGCCGGTCGAGACGTCCGGGTTCGATCAGCCGGCCCGCGAGGCGCTCCAGCTGTGGCAGCAGGGGCGGCGCAAAGACGCGCTCTCGCACTGGACGAAGGTCGAGGAGACGACTCCGCAATGGACGAATGCGGCGTGGCGGCGCGCGCTCTATCCGCCTCGGGTCAACGCGACGGCCGAGCAGCTCGACGCCGAGGTTCAGCGCCAGGCGGAACTGCGCCGGCAGAGCGTCAAGCCTCCGCGCCGGTCGCCGTCGCCTGCTCCGGCGTCTCCCCCGCGCCCGACTGCTGGGCGATGATGAGTTGACGCGCTTCGCCGC
>DASYSN010000469.1:0-11130 GCA_036003305.1 Thermoanaerobaculia bacterium | reverse complement strand
CAACCGCGAGCAGCCGGCTTCTTCCATCGTGACGCTGCCGGTGGATTGCCGGAATGTTGTTCAGGAAGCGGTTGACTAGTGACGAGCAGCGCGGCGCCGGACTGCCGGGGCGCTGACGGTTATCGGAGCCGTTGCGCTGTTATTTCCGGCATGGGGCTCCAGGCCGTCCGTCGCCGCCGTAGCTGTCACGCTGCTCGTTCCGGGTGCGACCGCACGTGCCGTGATTGTGGTCGTTGACCAACCTCCAGGCGCGACGGTGCCGAGGAGGCAATGGATCTCGGAGTCGCCGGTGCACTGACCCGTCGCCGAAACAAAGGCGAGAAAGGGCGGCAACGGCGCATTGATCGTCACGTTCGGTGCTGCGACGCCGCCGGCGTTCGTAACGAGAGCTGTGAACGTCACGGTATCGCCGACGCTGAGCGTCGCTGGATTAGCCGTAAGTGCGACCGACAGGTCCGGAAACGGGGTCACGTAGGGGAGCTTCTCCGGGCTGACCCACGTCGTCGCGGTGGCAGCGCCGATCGCATTTACGTTGCTCAGGCTAAAAGCGCCTCCGGTTTCGATCAGCTTCCCCGGCGAGGAGTCCGGCATCACAGAAGTCGGAAACGAGAATGTCGCGGTCCCGGGAGGAAAGGAGCTGATCGAGCAGCCAGCGACGTAGTCCTTCCCCACGAAGCAAGTCCAGCCGGCCGGGGCCGAGGGTGTCCCGATCGTGGCGGGGGTTGAGCTGCTGGTCGTCGTGAACGCGACAATCGTGTTGACCGCGGCAGAGGGACCGCTGTTCGTTACGGTTACGTTGTTCGCGAACGTGTCACCTGGCTCGACAAATGCCGGCGAAACGATTGACCACTCGAGGTTGGCCGGGGCAATGACCGTGATGTTGGTTTGCAGCGGGTGCGGCGGAGGCGCCGCGTCCGAGCAGGTTGGGGTGGCGACAAAGCTCAGGATCGTTCCGACTGGCGTTGTGGGATCGACCGTTGCGCTGACTTCGATCGTCGTCGGATCATCAGGGCCCACCTTCTTTGCCGTGCAGACGACGTCGCCGGGGCTGCCAATCGGCGGCGTAAGGCATGTGAACACCTTGTCCCACGATGCCTGCCGCAAGAAGACATGCTGCGGTAGCGAGAATGTGATCTTGACATCGGTGGCGTAACTCGGCCCCTTCACGTCTAGAACGACGTCTGTGGTGAACGGAAGGCCCGGCGGCATGCTCTTCGCCAAATCGAATCCCGCATCGACGAAACTTTGCCAGACCACGGTTTCCGACACGCTGCTCGTGTTGTTTGCCGGATTCGGATCGCTGGTCAGAGCCGAGGTGACGGTCGCTGAGATCGTCACAACGGTACCGTTCGCTGGTTGTTGTACCTGCATCGATCCCGTTGCCCTTATCTCCGACGGAGGGAACGAAGAACTCGTACAACGAGTGTGGTTCGTGGCTGTTGCGCATGTGAAGTTCGGGATGTTGATGACCAATCCCGGATCAAAGTCGATCGTAGCGTCCTGAACGGTCGCCGGGCCGAAGTTTATGATCGAGATCGCCACAATGGCGGTCGCCGTGTCGTAATTGGCGAAGATCGTGGGCGGCCCGAGGAGGCCCACGGCAAGGTCGGCGCTCTGCGCGAAAACTGCAGGCGTGAGAACGCAGACGAGAAGCGAAGCGGACAAGACCGGGAATCGCCGGATCATGATGTTGGCTATTTGAGTGACGACTATACGCCCTTACGCTTCGACGTCTGCGAAGTTCACTGACACCAACCGCGAACAGCCGGCTTCTTCCATCGTGACGCCGTAAAGCACATCGGCCGCTTCCATGGTGCGGCGCGAGTGGGTGATCACGATGAACTGGGTGTCGCGCGACATGTCGCGGACGAGGCGGACGAAGCGCTCGGTGTTGACTTCGTCGAGCGGGGCGTCGACCTCGTCGAGGATGCAGAACGGCGACGGCTTGTAGCGGAAGATCGCGAACAGGAGCGCGATCGCTGTGAGGGCGCGCTCGCCGCCGGACAGCAGCGCGATCGACTGGTTCTTCTTCCCCGGCGGCTGCGCCACCAGCTCGATGCCGCTCTCGAGGACGTCTTCGTCGTCGAGGAGCTGCATGCGCGCGGTGCCGCCGCCGAAGAGCGACGTGAAGATCTCGGTGAAGTATTCGTTGGTCGCGTTGAAGGCGTCGCGGAACAGCTCGCGGGACGTCAGGTTGATCTTGCGGATGGTCTGGCGCAGCGCTTCGATCGAGTTCACGAGGTCATCGCGCTGCGTGCGGAGGAAGGACTCGCGCCCTTCGAGCTCGTTGTGTTCCTCGATGGCGAGGACGTTGACGGGCCCGATTTTTTCGATCGATTCGGCGAGGCGACCGACTTCCGCTTCGAGATTGGTGCGGGCCTCTTCGTCGGCGGGTGGTTCGATTTCGGCGAGCGCGTCGATTCCGGCGTGAAGGTCGAGCGCGATCGTCTCGCGCAGGAGGTCGAACGCCGACGCGGCGCGGTCGGCGCGGCGCTCCGCCTCGAACAGTGTGTCCTTCGCGGCGTTCCACTGCTCCCTTGAGGCGACAGCTCGCTCTTCGAGCTCGGTCACCTTCGCCTCCAGCTCGGCCACTTCACTATCGAGCTGGATGCGGAGCTCCGACACCTCGACGAGCTTCGCCTTCGACGCTTCGAGCTGCTGGCGCGCCTGTTCGGATGCGGCTTCGGTCTCCTGCTGCTTCCGCGCGAGCGACTCGATCTCCTGCTGCAACTGCGTGGCGCGTGCGCCGAGGGATACGACGATGCGCGAGAGGTTCTCGTGCTCGCGCGCGATGGCGTTCACGTTGCCGGCCGCCGTCTCGACGTCGACGCGCGCCTTTGACGCCACGTCGGTGATCTCCTCGAACGCGACGCGGGCAGCGGTGAGCTGCTCTTCGTGCGAGCGGATGATCTCCTGCGTCTCGCGCTCGTGCTGTTCGAGCGTCGACAGTTCGTCGAGCGCGGCGTTCTTGCGCGCGATGAGCTGTTCCTTCTCCTCGGCGTACAGCGTCGCTTCTTCCGAGGCGACCGCGAGGTCTTTCTCGAACCGCTCCAGCTCCGCGATGGCGCGCTCGCGCTGGCTCTTCCGCTCGCGCAAGTCGGTGTCGGCGGTGCGGGCGCGCTCATCGGCGATGATCCGCGCGTCGTCGGCCGCGCGCAGCTCGTCTTCGAGCACGTGCAACTCGGATGCGATGCGGCTCGCGTGCGTCTCGACGTTGCCGAGGTGCGACTCGAGGTCGGAGAGCTGGCGCTTGATCGAGAAGACGCCGGGCGTGGCGCCTTCCGTGCGGCCGCCAACGACGAGCGGTCCGCGGACGATGTCGCCGTCGAGCGTGATGAATGTCGCGCTCGGGCGCTCTTTCGCCCGCTCCATCGCCTCGCGCAGGTTGCCGACGATGTACGCCTCGGGGATCGCATGCCGGACCGCGTCGGCGATCTCGCCTTCGCCGAGGACGGAGAACGCCGCGTCGCCGCGGCGGGTGCCCTCACCCTCCGGCGCGAAATCGAGATTGATGAACGCGCCGCGGCCGGCGCCGCGCTCGCGGAGGCGGTGGATCGCTTCGAGCGCGGTGTCGCCGTTCTCGACGACGACCGCCTTCGACACCTCCCGGAGGAGCGTGTCGAGCGCCGCTTCGAAGCCTTCCGCGGCGTGGACCGACTCGGCGGCGGAGACGGCGTTGGGGATCAGCTCCAGGATCGCGCGGCGGACGTCTTCATCCTGCGATTCGAGCGAGGTGAGAAGCGTGCGGAGCGAGTCGATCTTGTAGGTGGTTTGCGAGATCGTGTCGCGCGCTGAGGCGAGCGACTCGCGCAATGCGTCGCGGTGCGCGGAGAGCTCGTCGCGCAGCGCGAGGGTTTCCCGCGCGTGAATCACCGCGGCATCGAGCGCGTCCTGCGCTTCCGTGACGCGCCCGTCCCAATCGTGGACGGTCGCGAACGCGCCGGCGCGGTTCTCCGACGCACGGCGCGTCTGATCGCTGAGCTTCGAGAGGTAGAACTCGCACTTCTCGACCGCGATCTCGATCTGGTGGACCTGGTTGCGCGCCTCGCTGATCTTCGCGATGGTGCGCATGAGCGACTCGCGCGCGTCGGCGAGCGACTTCTCGTGCTGCCGCACCGCGTCGGACTTTTCCTGCCGGTCGCGCTCGAGCTGGTCAGCGACGTCGCGGAGGCGGTTGCGCTCCCCGCGCGCCGCTTCGAGCTGCTGCGTCTTCTCGTCGAGCAGTGCCTGCTGCTCCGCCGCCTCGGCCTCGATGGCGCCGATCTGCGTCTTCGACGTGTCGATGCGCGTGAGCAGGTCGGCAAGGTTCGTCTCCGACTGCTGCAGGAACGAGCGGAGCCGCTCGACTTCCGCGGTCAGTCCCGCGATCTCTTCGCGAACGTTCGAAGCCCGTGCGGCGCGCGTGTTGTGCAGCGAGCGCGTCTCGGTCAGCTCGAACTCATGCTGCGACTGATCGCGCTGCAGGTCGGCCTCGCGCGTCTGCGCCTCGGTCACCGCGAGCATTGCCGCGGCCTGTTCTTCCTGCGCGAGCAGGATGCGTCCTTTGTAGAGCGAGCGTTTGGCGGTCGAGAGCTGTTCGCTCAGCTCTTTGTGGCGCCGCGCTTTTCCCGCCTGGCGTTTCAGCGAATTCAGGTTCCGCGTCACCTCGGAGAGCGTGTCGTCGATGCGCAGAAGGTTCTGCTGCGTCTCGTCGAGCTTCAGCTCCGCCTGGCGCCGCTTCGTCTTGTACTTCGTGATGCCGGCCGCTTCTTCGATGAGCCGCCGGCGGTCCTGCGGCTTGTTGGAGAGGATCAGGTCGATCTTCCCCTGCTCCATCACCGAGTAGTTGCGGATGCCGAGGCCGGTATCCATCAGGATGTCGGAGATGTCCTTGAGCCGGACGCGCTTGCCGTTGAGCCGGAACTCCGACTCGCCGGTGCGGAAGACGCGGCGGTTGATGACGATCTTGCCGTCGTCCGCGAGCTCGCTGTGGCCGTTGCTGGCGCCGAGGGTGAGCGTGACCTCGCCCATCGAGAGGGCGCGCTTGCGCGCGGACCCTTGGAAGATGACGTCTTCCATCGTCTCGCCGCGGATGTGAGAGGCGCGGTTTTCGCCTAGCACCCAGATCAGCGCGTCGCAGATGTTCGATTTCCCGCAGCCGTTCGGACCGACGACGGCCGTGAGGGCAGCCGGGAAGGTAAGGTGGGCGGGGTCGTAGAAAGACTTGAAGCCGTGGATGTCTAGCTTTTCTAAACGCAGCATGGATGGTCTGGATGGTACTCCGAAACTTTCACGTTAAATGCAATCGTTTTTGGTCTCGTAAACGTTTGATTCAAAAGGTGAAATTGCGATTGACAGCAGGCGTGCGCAGCCGTTCCTGTGCAATCATCACGACGCCGTGAGCATTGCCGGGTACCTACACCGCGAGATCGAGCTCGGGAGTTTCCCGGGTGCGTCGTGGGCAGTGGGTTCCAGTCGCGGAATCGACCAAACCGGCGCCGTGGGGCATGCGGTGGCGGTCCCGCTGCGCATCCCGGCGACGGTCGACACGATCTACGACTGCGCTTCGATCACGAAGGCGCTCGTGACGACGACTCTCGCGCTCGAGCTCTTCCCGCTCGATCACCGCATTCACGGATACACCGTTCGCGAGTTGCTGACGCACACGACCGGACTCCGCCCGTGGCTGCCGCTCTACGCGTTCGACGATCCGCTCCGCGCGATTCTGGACGAGGGGCCGGAGTGCGAGCGCGGCACGCGCGTCATCTACTCCGATCTGAACTTCATCCTTCTATGGATGGCGATTGACAACTTCGACGAACTTGCGCGTACGCGCCTCGGCGCACGTTTGAAGCCGCCTCCATCGTTGAAGCCGAGCATCGCCGCGACGGAGTGGGGGCAGCGGTGGGAGCGCAATATGGACCCGCGCGCTGCGCGCTGCCCGCTGCGCACGGATCTCATCTGGGGCCAGACGCACGACGGCAACTCGCACCACCTCGGCAACGGCTGCGCCGGGAACGCAGGTCTCTTCGCGACGGCTTCGGAGGTGTTCGAGATGACGCGCGACGTTCTCGCTCGCACACCACCCATCACGAACGAGACTGCCCATCTGAACGACGCCCGCGGACTCGGCTGGCAGATGGGGACCGGCAGCGCGATGACGGAGATGCTTTCGCCCGGCAACTTCGGTCATACCGGCTTCACCGGCACCTCGGTGTGGATCGATCCGCAGCGCGACAAGATCATGGTCCTGCTCACCAACCGCGTCCACCCGATCGCCGCCGCGAACGCCATGCTCCGCATCCGCGGCGAGTTTCACCGCCTCGCGCTCCTCGTGTAGCGGGAATCGTTTCACCACAGAGGCACAGAGGACGCAGAGATTTTTTTGTCTTTCTTCTCTGTGTTCCTCAGAGCCTCTGTGGTGATTCGTTTTCAGCGGAATAGACCGTACCGGTACGCGACGATCATCACGACCGCGGCGACGAACATCGCGATTGCTTCGGCGATCACGCAGCCGGGGACGACGGAGCCGCCGAAGACCATTGCCTGACCGTCGGCCAGCGGCTTGCGCGCAAAGATCATCGCCGCGCCGACCGCGACGAAAAGCACAACGCCAATCGAAACGAGCGTCATCGCTCGGCAGTATGCGCCCACAAAGCCCACACGCTTTCGGGCGCCCACGCTGCGGCGCGGGCGCGGAGGAGGCGGGCGGCGTTGGCGTCGCCGGCGGCGTCGGCGAGGGTGGCGAACATCCAGACGGTCTCGGCGAGGAGGGGATCGGGATCGGTGTAGTCGTCGCGGAAACGCGTCTCGAGGAGCTCGACGTTGTCGCGGTAGACGCGCAACGCCTCTTCGCGCTGACCGGACTTGAGGAGGATGTACGCGAGGCCGAGCGCCTGGAACTCCTGGATCTGCGGATGGAGCGCGATCGTCTCGTCCATCAGCCGCCGTGCCTCCGGCAGGTCGCGGCCGAGGTGCGCGAGCGAGAGCGCGATGCCTTCGCGCGCGGCGGGATCATCCGACTGCCGGTACGCGACGATCGCATCGTCGAAGCGGCCGAGGAGTTTGAGCGCCTCGGCGCGGTGCAGCGGATCTTGTGCAGCGGCGACGACCGCTTCTTCGTACCGGTGCTGCTGAATCAGCCGCTGCGCACTGGTCGCCGGCTTTTGCGCGCGCATGTAGACCACGAGGAAGACGATCACCACGACCGTGACGATCAGTGTTGCGAGCGGAAACGTCATCAGCGGCGCGCCGTCGGCGCGGGTTGCGGCTGCGGTTGCGCGGGTTGCGGGGCCGGTTGCGGCGGCAGCGGCGCGACGGCGCCCGGCTCGTTGATGAACGTCTGCATCACCTGTCCGCGGCCATCGTACTGATATTTGAGGTCCGGCATCGGCGCCGCCTGCGTGTCGGTCTTCTGATTCGCGGCGTCGGCAATCTCGCTGAGCGAGATCGCGGGGCCGTTCGAGACGGTGCTGTTGCGCGAGGTCACGAAAGAATGCACGGCGGCGAGGACGAGGAAGACGATGAACGCGACGAGCGCGACGACGATCCCCTGCCGGCGCCGCGCGTAGTCGAGCACCGTGTCGGCGGCCGAGAGCTTCTTCGTGTGGAAGACCTGCTCGATCGCCGCCTGCGTATCGACCTTCTCGCCGGTCGCCGGATCGGCGCCGCAATACGGGCAGAGACGCGCGTGGTCGTCGATCGAATGGTTGCAGGCGACGCAGGGCTTCATCGCGGCCTGAATTGTAGTGAGGTCATGAACGTCGACGGCACCGGCGTTCCGTTCTCCGTCGCCGGTTTGAAGCGCCACGCCTGCACCGCCTCGAGCAGTTGCGGCGTCGCGCCGGGCAGCGGCTGGATCACGTTCACGCCGTGGACGCGTCCGTCGGTGCCGATCGTCAGCAGGAGCCTGGCGCTGGCGTAACCGCGAACGCCGATGTCGGGCAGTCCCTGGTACTCGGGAACGGGCGGCGTGCGGAGCGCCGCGCGGCGGATGGCGTTGCTCGACGCATTGTTCGACGATGACGTCATTGGGCGCGGCAGCGGGTTGCCGTACGCGTTCCCCTGAATCGTCAGCGGATCGACGAGTCCCGACACCTTCTTGCGCGATGCTTCAGCCGCCGCGCGCTGCGCCATCTGCGAGTACTGGACCGACGATGCGGCGGTGGCGTCGGTGCGATCGGTCTGATTCGCGAGTCCCTGCGCCGTGTCGGACACCGGCGCGCTCGTCACCGGCTGGCCGGGCGACGGCGGCGCGGGTCCGTTGTCGGGAACGAGCGCCACGTTCGATCGTTGCTGCGAGGTCGCGGGGCCGCTCGGCGCGGCCTGTTCCGTCGACGTGACGGGCGGCGGATTCCTGCCGTGGACGTGCGCTCCGACGAAGAAGAGCACGATGACCATCAGCAGTCCACCGCCGGCGCCGAGGGCGTACTTGCGGAGTTTCGTTTCGTCGGAAGGGGGCGTGTAGTCGGACGCGACGGTTTGATGCGGTTTCGCGGCCGGCACGGGCGCGCTCTGGTCCCAGTTGCAGAACGGGCAGATCCGCGCGTATCCATCGATCGTGCGGCCGCATTGAACGCACGGCTTTCGGTCACTCATTGACTCAGCTTTTCTGCAACCAACGTACCGTTCTGCCAGTACGCAACTCCCTCGGGCGTAAGGGCGAACGCATTTGGCCCCAGACCGCCGGCGAGGACATTCGTTTTGTTTTTCGTGACGCTGTAGAGCGTTCCTGTGGATGCGTCGAATGCGAGCGATCGCCCGCCGCGGGCGATCACTCGATCGACGCCGGTGGGGAACTCGGTCTCTTTTCCGCCGAAGAGGCCGAGGCCGATGATGCCGCGCAGGAACCCGCGAGTGAACGCCCGGAAGCTCGATTGCGATCCTTCGACGAGCCACACCCGTTTCGCGGACGGATCGGCGATGGCGAGCACGGTCGCGGTGAGCGCGGTCGGGTCGCCGGCGATCGCGATGTCGGTCGGAACGGAGCCGACGCGGAACTCTCCCGCCGCCTGCATCTTTGCGAGGTCGACGACGCGGACGCGGCCGTCGCGCGGGTAGACGAGGTACGCGCTGCGCGCGTCGCACTGCATGGCCGTGGCGAATGGGGCGATGCGGACGGTGCGGAGGAGCGCGAACGGCTCGAGTCCTATCTCCTGCAGCACGCCGTCGATGCGGGAGTAGACGTACGCTTTACCGTTCTCTATCGCCAGGAACTCAGGATCTTCGGCAAGCTGGATACTGCCGCCGCCGATTTTCTCGAGGACGTGTGCATCGCGGTCGAGGACGAGCAGGTCGTTGTTCACGAACGCGGCGGCGATCGGCGTCGAGCGCGTGTTCGCGAAGGTCGTCATGCCGTTCGCGAGATCGACAATTGCGACGCGGTCGTGAATCTCGTCGAGCACCGCCGCTTTTGTGTTGCTGATTGCGATCGCGCCGGGGCTGCTGACTCCTTCCGTCTTCCACTTGCCGTGCAGCTCGATGACGTTGTCGTGCGCAATGAGGACGCCGCGTGGGGTGCTCGCAACGGATTGCGCGAAGAGCGGCGCGGACACGATCAGTGCGAGAAGTGCTTTCACTTCGCCTCCAGCTTGACCGGCTCGAGGAGGAGGGCGGAGCCGCTGACGCCGAGGATGTGGTAGGTGAGGGTGGCGGCGGCGCGGAACGTGCCGGAGAAGGCGACCGGTTCGGAGAATTTGAACGGGACGTCGCCGATCGTGCCCGACTCGAAGATGGTCTGACCGGGCGGCGCGGGAGGGCCGGGGTTGAACGTCACGCTGCTGGTGAACGTGATGCGGTCGAGCGCGACGCGCTGTTCGGGCGTGAGGTCGAGTTGCATCAGCTCGCGCAAGTCCGCCACGGCCGGTGTCACGTTCGTGGCGGTTCCGCTGAGGAACGCCGGGGCTGTGGCGCGCGACATCGTGGCGAGCTCACGGAGCGTGTCGTTGTTCGGGAACCGCTTCATGAGCGCGCCGAGCGACGGCCGCTCGCCGCGGACGATCTGCTCGACGGCGTGCCGCACCTGCGCGCCGGGCGAGGTCGAGTCGTCCCTCGAGTCGTCACGGATCGAGCCGCCGGCGCGGAGCCACTGCTCGTACGCGTGGATGGTGTCGAGCGAGAACGGGTTTGCGTCGAACGCGTCGATGAAATAGCGCGCCCGCTCCTCGTTCGACTGCGACAACCGCGCGATCGCGGCGAGCGCCGTCGGGTCGTCGCTGCGGACGGCGAGGACGTCCTGGTACGTCTTCCGCGCGCGCGCCACGTCGCCGCTCGCCTCGTACTCGCGCGCCAGGCGAAGCTGCGAACGATTCAGGAGCGAGACATACGCGGTGGCGTCGCCGCGAACGGTCGAGTAGCTCTCGAACGCTTCGTGGCGCGCGACCTCTCTTCGTACGTTGTCGAACTGCTTCGACTTCAGCGCCGCGACGACATTCTCCAGCAGCGCGATGCCCTCGCGGCGCGGGACGTAGGCGGAGAGAGTGAATCGGTAGACCGCGAGGTCGAGCGGCGACTCGCCTTTCCGTTCCGCGATCGCGATGGCGTTCCGCGCTGCGGCGGCGGCCTTGTCGCGGAACGCGAGGCGTCCCAGCGCGTCGGCGTAGAGGCTCCACGTCTTCGCGTCGTCGCCGGCGTAGCGCGTCGCCTCGTCGAGCAGCTCGAACGCCACCGCTTCGTCGCCGAGGGTGGCGTGTGCGTAGCCGGCGTACATCGTCGCGGTGGCGTACTTCGCCATGTCGCCTTGCTGGCGCCGGGCCGCGCGTTCGTTGGCGGTGATGTCGAGGACCTTGCGGTACTCCGCGTTTGCCGCCGCGGTCTCGTTGCGCGTGACGTGGAGGTCGCCGAGGTTGAGATGCGCGGCGAGCTGCGACTCGAAGTCCTTCGCCGTCGCCGCCTGGCGCTCCATCTGCTGCATTTCGAAATCGGACGCGATGCGCGTCTCCTGCGCCGGCAGGATTGCCGGCGCCACACAGAGGCAGGCCGCGATCGCCGTCATCCTGAGTCGGCGTGCGACCGCCCCCTCATCCGCCTTCGGCACCTTCTCCCCCGTCACCGGGGGAGAAGGGCACTCGTGGGGAAGATCTCGCGAGACCCATGTTCGAGCGCCCTTCTCCCCTCGTGAGAGGGGAGAAGGTGCCGAAGGCGGATGAGGGT
>DASYSN010000468.1:0-5168 GCA_036003305.1 Thermoanaerobaculia bacterium | reverse complement strand
TTGCCGCCGATCGTGACGGTGATCTGGTGCGTACCGGCAGCAGGAGCGACGAGGCCCCACAACTCTGTGCGGACGTTCGTGCCGTTCGGGCGCGTGCCGAGGACGCCCATCGCCACGTTCGGACCGCCGGCCTCCGTCCCGTATCGGACGCCCGTGACCGTCTGCCCGCCGCCGCTCAAATCGATGTTCACGGCGACGACGAGATACCGATTCGCCGCGTTGGTTGTGGTGTGGTTGAACGATCCCGTGAACGAAGGATTGGTGTTCGCGGCGAACGTGGTGCTACTCGCGGCGTCGAACAGAATCTGCGGGCTCGACGGCTGCAGCGCCACGGCGGCGATCGCCCACGTCGAGGCCGCGCCGGCCGTCCACGACATGACGGAGTTCGTCTGACTGATCTCCATCGAGCCGCCGCCCGAGAACGGCTGGACGCCGCTCCTGAAGTTGAAGGCGTTCGTCTGATTCGCGCCGGCGGTCAGGGCGTTGTTCGCGTTGTACGCCACCGAATCGACGACGGCCGTAAGGCTGCTGTTCGTGACGTTCACCGCCGGCGTGGCGCTGTTTCCGGTCGCCGTCACGACCGCCCCGGTCGCGCTCGACTGGAAGACGTTCGTGAACGACTTCGCACCGGCGACGACCGCCAGGTTCTGGCCGCCAGCATTGGTGACGTTCACCGTGATCGTGTGCGTTCCCGGCAACGGATTGGCGAGTCCCCAGAGCTCCGCGCGCGTGGTCGTGCCATTCGTCGCAGCACCGAGGAACGTCATCGCCGACGACGGGCCGCCCGCCTCGGTTCCATACGTCACGCTGCCGACGGTCGCTCCGCCTCCGTTCAGCTTGAACGCGACGCTGACGATCACGTACGGCTTCTTCGCCGTCCCAACCGTGTGGTTCCACGAGACGGCGACCGGGTTCGCGTTCGACACGGTCGGCGCGGCTACGGACGACGCGGAGTCGAACGCAACCTGAGCATTCGCGCCCGCGAGCACGAAGAACGCACACACGACACCGATGAGCGCTGCCTTGGACATGACCGGGAACCCGCTGAGGACCGAAAAATTATTGTCTCACGGGCGCCCGATGCCGGAAAGTCATTTCCCCATGAAGTTGGCCGCGCGCTTCTCCAGAAAAGCGTTCATGCCTTCTTTCATGTCGTCGGTCGCGCAGAGGAGTCCGAACAGCGTCGCCTCGAGGAACTGCCCCTCCTCGAACGGCATCTCGCTTCCGCTCATCACCGCCTCGAGCGCGCAGCGCACCGCCACCGGTCCGCGGCTCGCGATCTTCCGCGCCATCTCCTCGGCGGTGCTCATGAGCTGATCGCCCGGAACGACCTTGTTCACGAGTCCGATCTTCTCGGCGTCCGCGGCGTTGACACGGTCCGCCGTGCAGATGATCTCGAGCGCCTTCCCTTTGCCGACGAGCCGCGCGAGACGCTGCGTTCCGCCGTAGCCGGGAATGATGCCGAGCGTCACCTCCGGAAGGCCGATCTGCGCCTTGTCGGAAGCGATCCGGATGTGACACGCCAGCGCCAGCTCGCAGCCGCCGCCGAGGGCGTAGCCGTTGATCGCGGCGATGACGACCTTCGGGAAGCGCTCGATCTCGAAGAAAACCCGCTGCCCCTTCGACGCCGTCCCCTTCCCGCTGATCGGCGTCATCTTCGCCAGCTCGTTGATGTCGGCGCCGGCGACGAATGCCTTCTCGCCGCCTCCCGTGACGATGACCGCCTTCACGCTGTCATCGTTCCGCGCCGCCTCGAACGCCTCCCCGATCTCCTCGACCGTCTGCGCGTTCAGCGCGTTCAGCACCTTCGGCCGGTCGATCGTGATGACCAGAACCCCGTCGCGGTTTTCCGTTCGTACGTTTTCCATGTGAAAGATCCTATCCCTCTCGGCATCCGGCATCCGGCATCCGGTGATGCAGCGTCGGATGCCGGATGCCGCATGCCGGATGCCGAGCGCCGCTCTACAGAGACAACCTACGCTTTCCTATCGAACGCGACCGGCTTCTCGCCGGAGTAGTCGTAGAAACCCGCGCCGCTCTTGCGGCCGAAACGGCCGGCGAGGACCATCTTGCGGAGGAGCGGCGGGGAAGCGAAACGCTTCTCCTGATACTCCTCGTGCATGACGTGGGTGATGTAGTACGTCGTGTCGAGGCCGACGAAGTCGAGCAGCGTGAAGGGACCCATCGGGTAGCCGCAGCCGAGCTGCATCGCCTTGTCAATGTCCTCGATCGATCCGATGCCTTCCTCGTACCCGCGGATCGCGTCGAGGATGTACGGCACGAGCAGACGGTTCACGATGAAGCCGGAGTTGTCGCGGCACGACACCGGCTCCTTCCCCACCGACTTCGCGAACTCGAACGCCGTATCGAACGCCGCGTCGCTCGTCAGGATCGTCCGGACGACTTCGACGAGCTTCATGACCGGCACCGGGTTGAAGAAGTGCAGGCCGACGAACTGCTTCGGCCGCGCCGTCGCCATCGACAGCTCGGTGATCGTGAGCGATGAGGTGTTCGACGCGAAGATCGCGTCCTTCTTCACGATGCGATCGAGCTCCGCGTACGTCTCCTTCTTGAGCTCCGCGTTCTCGATGATCGCCTCGATGACGATGTCGCAGTCGGCGAGGTCGTCGAGCGAGACGCTCCCCTTGAGCCGCGACAGGCACGCGTCCTTGTCTTCGGCTTTGAGCTTCCCCTTCTCGACCGCCTTGCCGAGGTTCTTGTCGATCCCCGCGAGCCCCTTGTCGAGAAACTTCTGTTCGACCTCGCGCACGACGGTGTCGTAGCCCGCCTGCGCCGCGACCTGCGCGATGCCGGAGCCCATGAGACCGCAGCCGAGAACGCCGACTTTCTTGATTGCCATTTGATCCTCCGAAAAATGCGGCGGGGATTCTATGCGACGACATATGCTCCGCGCCGTGACGGAGAAGCAGCGCCTTCGCCCACAAGTCGTCCTCCTCGGCTTCGTCAGCCTCCTGAACGACTCCTCGAGCGAGATGATCTATCCGCTCCTCCCCGTCTTCCTCGCCTCATACCTCGGCGCCACGCCGGTCGTGATCGGCCTCATCGAAGGCGGCGCCGACGGCCTCGCCTCGGTGCTCAAGTACTTCGCCGGCGCCTGGTCGGACCGGATGCCGAAGCGGAAGCCGCTGATCGCCGCCGGCTACTCGCTCGCCGCCGTGTCGCGAATTCTGATCCCGCTCGCGCGCGTCTGGCCGCTGGTGCTCCTCGCGCGGCTCATCGACCGGACGGGCAAAGGCATCCGCTCCGCGCCGCGCGACGCCATGATCGCCGACGTCACGCCGCCCGAGTCGCGCGGCAAGGCGTTCGGCTTCCATCGCGCGCTCGATCACACCGGCGCCATCGTCGGCCCGTTGATCGCGCTGCTGCTAATGGACGGCATGCACGTCCCGATGCGAACGATCTTCTTCGTCGCGGTGATCCCCGCCATGATCGGCGTCGCACTGCTGCTTTTCTTGCGCGAAGACCCTCGTGTGGCGCGGGCTTTCCAGCCCGCGCCCGCGCCACACGTGAGCCTTCCCGCGCCGTTCTGGAAGGCCGTCGCCGCCGTCGCGCTCTTCTCCCTCGCGAATTCGAGCGACGCCTTCCTCCTCCTGCAGGCGCACGTCGCCGGCGTCGCCACCGCGATGCTCCCCGCACTCTGGGCGGCGCATCACGTCATCAAGGCACTGTTCTCGACGCGCGCCGGCGCGCTGTCGGACCGCGTCGACCGCACGCTCCTCCTCATCGCCGGGTGGTGCTGTTACGCGGTGATCTACTTCGCCTTCCCGTTCGCGCGGTCGCTCACCTTCTTCGTCCTCCTCTTCATCCTCTACGCGATTCCGTTCGCGCTGTACGAGGGGGCCGAGCGAGCGTGGATCGCGGAGTTCGCGCCGGCCGACCTGCGCGGCAAGGGCTTCGGCTACTACTACCTCGCGAACGGCCTCTGCGTCCTCGCCGGCACGGCGCTCTTCGGCTGGATCTACCAGTCGATCGGCCACAAGGCGGCGTTCTTCACCGGCGCCGTTCTCGCGGTCGTCGCCGCGGCGTGGGTGGCGATCATCCGCGCAGAGAGAATTGAAAATTGAAAATTGAAAATTGAAACAGCGCGCGGCGTTTCGTTTTTCAATTTTCAATTTTCAATTTTCAATTCCACCTACGCACGCAGGTGCGAAGCGAAAAGGCTCGCGCAACTACGCACGATCAGCCCCTCGCTCGCCAGCTGCGCCGCGCGCGGATGCGAGTTCGTCGTCGCGATGGCGTCAAACAGTCCGCTCTCGCGGATCCGCGCGAACGCGTCGTCCGGGAAGACGCCGTGCGTCGCGATCGCGATCAGCTTCCCGGCGCCCGACTCGCGATACGCCCGCGCCGCGTTCATGAGCGACGTGCCGGTGCGGATCATGTCGTCGTAGATGATCACCGTCTCGCCGCGGAGCCGCGTGCTGACGGCGGTGACGTCCGTCGACGACGGACCGTGGCGGCGCTTGTAGACGAACGCCGCGGCGACGCCGAGGTCGCGGGCGAGCGACTCGACCCACTTGGCGCGCCCGGCGTCGGTCGAGCCGATGACGAAATCGGCGCTTCCACCGAGCTCCCGCGCCAACCCTTCAATCACGCTCTTGCCGTAGACGTGCACCGGATGGATCGCGCCCTCGAAGTAATGCGGGATGCCCTCGCTGTGGATGTCGAGCAGCAGCACCTCGTTGCGGCGCGTCGGCGGGATCGACGACAAAAGCCGCGCGCGGTTCTTCGCCGTCACCGCCTCCCCTGCCTTCACCGCGCGGTCCATCGTCGCGTAGCCGAACCACGGCACGACCACCTGCAGCGTCGCCGCGCCGTTCTCCACGATCGCGCACGCGAGGTCATACAACTCCAGCGTGTCGGAGTCGCTGATCGTGCCGCCCACGAGAATCGCGTTCCGGTCGGTCACATCGCCCGCGATGCGCAGGTAGTGCTCCCCATCCGGAAAATCGTCGCGCTCGATCGCGCCACGGTCGATGTGCGTCGCCGCCGCGATCTCGCGCGCGAGATAGTCGTAGGAGTGGGTCGAGAAGATCATGTTGAAAGGTTACTGGTGACTGGTTACTGGGAATCGCAGGAATGGTAACAAGTGGTGATCCCCTTACGTTGCTTCAATTGGACGACGCTGCGCGTCAAGTGACGCCGCCGTA
>DASYSN010000467.1:0-6051 GCA_036003305.1 Thermoanaerobaculia bacterium | reverse complement strand
TTCGCGCTGTGTACGTGACGCTTCTTCGTCAGCGTCTTTCCGTCAGCCGAGAGCGTCCATGTCTCTTTCGTCTCGACCTTGCCGTCCGGCTCCTTCACCGTCGATGCGATGACGAGCGCGTTGTCCTCCCATTTCGCGCTTGTGGTCGCTTCGTCGCCGTCGGGCATCTTCGACGTCACTTCCTTCCCGATCGTGTACGTGCGCTCTGAGGTTCGCTCCCCGCGAGGGCCGTTCGTGGTGGTCGTCACCTTGACGGCATCGGCGGTGGCGTCGATCGTATTGACGTAGCTCGTCAGGTTCGACTTGGTGCTCTTCTCCAGGTTCTCTTTCCACGTGCCGGAGAACCGTGCCGGTTCCGAGGCGAGGGCGGACGACGCGGCGAGCAGCAAAAAGACTGGCAGGGCGGCCGATCGCTTCATGGTGTTTTCTCTCCTTTGCACGCCAGTATCCTCCATGCCCCGCCGCGCGGCGATATCTGCGCCTGAGCGCCTCATCCTTCCGTTTTGAACCGGTTTTGCCAGCGCGGTAGACCCGCACATCACTCCTGGTGATCACCATCCTCACGGATTCTGATCAGGTGGATCACGCGCCGTGATCAGTGTGATCTTTCCGGGTGATCAGGCTGATCACAAATTGTGATCAGCGTGATCTTTTTTCTGATCACACACATCACCCGCCCTGATCAGGGTGATCAGAAAAGGAGATCACCCTCTTCTTTCGGAGTGATGAGCTCATCACAAAATGTGATCCGAGGGAGCGACTCGCAGCCAAGCTGACGCCGCCCCAGGCGGGAGGCAAACTCGCGCTGTATAGTCACTGCATGTCCGCCAGTGCGCCGAGCAGTTCTTCCCGTGATGAGGCGATCGGCCGCTATGTGCGAGTCATCCGGGACAACACGCCGGCGCTGGGAAAGGGCCCGCAGCGAATGCGTGATACCGCCCGCCAAAAGATCGAGGCGGCGCGGAAGGCGCTGGCTGGATTTGGTCTCACCGAGGATCAGATCAATGCACTCGTCGCGCCGCCGCAAAGAGTGCGTCGCCTCGCCCTTCACGGCGAAAACCGCATGCAATGGCCCACGACCGTGACGCGCGGCTTTCCGGATGCGGTTCACATCGACATGGGCTACGTCGGTCACTTGTTTCTCGAGACGACGGGGCCGCAGTACATCGGCACGTACGGCCTCGGTACCTGCGTGGGGGTCGTGATGTGGCGTCCCTGCCAGGCTTTCGTGGCGCACTTTCACGCGGACAATCACGACAACGTCACGAGCGTCATCACGACCGTCGCCCGGCTGATGCAGCCGACCAACGTCTACATCGTCCAGCCCGACGACCAGTACAGTTACGCTGACCGCCTGCTCGACGCGCACGCCTGCCTCGCCACGATCGGGAATGCGCAGCAATACCAGATGCGTAGCACCCAAGTCCTGGTGAGTCTGGTCGTGAATGCGCTACCGAACGTTGGCATCGCGCGATTTCTCCCGGCGAACGCGACGCTGATCAACGTTCTCTCCGGGACGGTGTACGTACCGACGCCGCCGCCCGAAACTCACGTCGCGCTCTTCAACCGCCTCGCCGTCGTCCTGCAGGACTACGAGTTGAACGTCGTCCTCGGCTTGCACATCTCCGAGGGGCGCATGGTGCAAACGATGATGGAGCTCGACGGGCGGCTCGCGGCGATCAACCGCAGGCTCGCCGCAACGCAGGAGCGCGTGCGCCGCCTGGCGATGTCACGCAGGCTCGAGTACTTCAATCAGCACGGACGCAGTTTCGTGAACCGCATCACGTCGGGCGGCGGTTCGTTCGAAGCGCCGACCTGATCCACGTCTTGCAGCGGTCCTCCGTTCGGCGTAGAGTTCTGTCGCTGGAGTGATTTGGGGCCGCTTGCAACCAGCCTAAAAAAAGCTAAATAGCCGGCAGGAAACACGAACTTCGACCGAGGCCCCACGTCGACCGGCGTGGGGCCTTTTGTTTTAGCCAGGGACTTTATGCAGGACTTCATCGCAGCCATCGCCGACGAGCACGTCTACCTCTTCGACGGAGCCATGGGAACCATGCTCTATTCGAAGGGGGTCTTCATCAACAAGTGCTACGACGAGCTCAATCTCCTCTCGCCGGAGATCGTGGTCGAGGTGCACAAGCAGTACGTCCGCGCGGGGGCCGAGATCCTCGAGACGAACACGTACGGCGCGAACCGGGTGAAGCTCGGCGCGTTCGGGATCGAGAGCGAGCTGCGCGACATCAATATGGCCGCGGTCGAGATCGCGCGCCGCGCCGCGGGCGACAACGTCTACGTCGCCGGTGCCATCGGCCCCCTCGGCATCCGCATCGAGCCGTACGGCCCGATGGGCCTCGAAGAGGCGCGCGGCATTTTCCGCGAGCAGGCGAAAGCGCTGGTGGACGGCGGCGTCGATCTCTTTGTCCTCGAGACAATGGCGAACATCTCCGAGATCGAGCAGGGCATCGCCGCGATCCGCGACGTTTGCTCGCTCCCGATCGTGGCGCAGATGACGATCGGTCCCGACGGCCGCACGGCGTACGGCGACACGCCGCGCGTCATCGCGCAGCGTCTCGACCGCGCCGGCGCCGACGTCATCGGCCTCAATTGTTCGGTCGGCCCCGACGTCATGCTCGACGCGATCGAGGAGATGACCGCCGTCACCGCGCGGAAGATCTCCTGTCAGCCAAACGCCGGCCTGCCGCGCGAGGTCAACGGCCGCCAGATGTACATGGCTTCGCCGGAGTACATGGCGAAGTACGCGAAGCGGCTCATTCACAAGGGCGTCAAGTTCATCGGCGGCTGCTGCGGCACGACGCCCGATCACATCAAGATGATCGCGGACACGGTGCGGCCGCTCTCGCCGCGCCGCACGTTCGTCATCATCGAGCGGAACGGGAAGAGCGATCAGTCGGCCGGCGCCGAGCCGATGCCGCTCGTGTCGCGCTCGAAGTGGGGGAAGCGGATCGCGAACGGCGAGTTCGTCACGACCATCGAGATCGTGCCGCCGAAAGGGCCGAACGCCGAGGCGATGCTCAAGGGCGTCGAGTTGATTCGCGCCGCAGGCGTCGACGCGGTGAACGTCCCCGACGGGCCGCGCGCGCAGAACCGGATGGGCGCGATCGCGGTCGCGGTGCTCGTGCAGCAGCGCGTCGGGATCGAGACGGTCCTTCACTACTGCTGCCGCGACCGCAATCTCCTCGGCATGCATTCGGACCTCCTCGGCTGCGCCGCGCTCGGCTTGCGCAATCTGCTGCTGATCACCGGCGATCCTCCGAAGATGGGGCCGTATCCCGACGCCACCGCGGTCTTCGACATCGACTCGATCGGCCTCACGAACATGGCCAGCCTCATGAACCGCGGTCTCGACCTCGGCGGCAATCCGTTCGGCGAGCCGACGAAGTTCACGATCGGCGTCGGCGTGAATCCCGGTCACCTCGACCTCGACTACGAGCTGAAACGGCTCGACTGGAAGGTGAAGGCGGGCGCCGAGTACGCGATCACGCAGCCGGTGTTCGACGTCGCGCAGCTCGAGCATTTCCTCCGCCGCATCGAGGACCTGAACCTCCCGATCGTCGCCGGCATCTGGCCGCTCCTTTCGTACCGCAACGCGCAGTTCATGAACAACGAAGTGCCCGGGGTGAGCGTGCCGGAAGAGGTGATGGAGCGCATGCGCATCGCCAACGACAAGAGCAAGGAGCACGCGCTCCACGAAGGCGTCGCCATCGCCCGCGAAACGCTCGAACGCGTCCGCACCCGCGTCGGCGGCGTGCAGGTCTCCGCCCCCCTCGGTCGCGTCGATCTCGCGCTGCAGGTGTTTGAGGGTTTGGTCGAGAAACGCGTTTTGGCGTAACGCGCCGCCCCTCACCCGGCCTTCGGCCACTCTCTCCCCGCTAAACGCGGGGCGAGGGGTAATTACCGCGCCGAGGTATCCTCGGAGCGAAGTGTCACATCGCTCGAATCGGCTGCGAACCTTTGCCCGAGGCATGCGGAAAAGCTCAACTCCCGCCGAGGGAGTGATCTGGTCGTGCCTCCGTTCCAGAAAGTTCGGTGGATATAAGTTCCGCCGCCAGGAACCGATCGGCTCCTACATCGCCGACTTCTACTGCGCCGAACTGAAGCTCGTGATCGAGATGGATGGCGAGCACCATCACTCGCCTGATATGAGCGACTACGACGGCGCACGAACCGCGCGGTTAAGTCGAAGCGGGATCCGCGTCGTTCGCATCAGTAATCGTGACCTGTTGGTGCCGGGAATCGTCGAGGCGCAAATTCGGTGGGCGATCGAACAGGCTGGTGGCAAGTTGGATACCCCCTCACCCGGCCTTCGGCCACCCTCTCCCCGCTAACGCGGGGCGAGGGGTAATTACGAAGGAGTGTCGTCATTACCCTTCGCCCCGCGTAGCGGGGAGAAGGTGGCCGAAGGCCGGATGAGGGGCGATCTCGCGCAGACCGTGGCCGAGAACCGCTACCGCTTCTCCATCACCATGATCGAGACATCGTCCTCGATCGGCGCGTGCTGCACGAACTTGCGCCACTCGGCGACGATGGCTTCGACCAGGAGGTTGGCGGGGGCTTCGCCGTGGCGGGCGATGACGGCTTCGACGTAGGCCTCGCCGCATTCGCGGTCCTGTTCGTCGCGGGATTCGGGGAGGCCGTCGGAGTAGAGGAGGAGGCGCTCGCCGCGGGCGAGAGTGCCGTGCTCCTCGGCCCACGTCAGGCCGCTCTTGATGCCGAGCGGATAAGCGCCCTGGCCGATTCGCTCGACCACGCGTCCGTCGGGGCTGAGCTTGAGCATCTGCGGATGCCCCGCGAACGTCGCGCCGAACGTGCCGTCAGGCGAGAGAAGGATGTAGCAGCATGAGAAGAACGATCGCGAACCTCCGGTCCGGCAGAGGATGCGGTTGAGCGATCCGATGATCGACGACGGCGACGGGTCGATCTCGAGCTGCGTGCGGAACGCGGCATGCGCCACGGCCATCACGAGTCCCGCGGCCATCCCGTGGCCTGACGCGTCGCCGAAGAGCACGGCCACGCGATCGTCCGGCAGCAGGACGAAGTCGTACAGATCGCCGCCGACGGTATTCGCGATGTGGTTGAACGCCGAGATGTCGTACGACGGGGTGCGCGGCGCGTACTTCGGGATCAGCGTCGCCTGGAGGTCGCGCGCGAGAGCCAGCTCGTCGCGATACTTGATCTTGCCGATCAGCTCCATCGCGAGGAGCGCGATCATCACGGCGAACGCGCCGGAGATCTCGAAGAAGAGCCACGGATCGAGCGCGCGTGACGCGCGGAAGACCGTCGCCAGGCAGATGAAGAACCAGATGCACGTGAAGACGAACACCAGCCGCCGCACCGGCGACAGCCGCTTCGTCAGCCCGTAGGCCATGGCGCTGATCGTTCGTCCCCAGCGCCGGAGCCGGCTCTGTTCCCGGTCGATCGCCTCTCGATGCTCGGCCAGCAGCGCGCGGCGTGTTTCCGTCCAGTCGCGGCTGTAGAGGGACGTGAAATCGTCCGAGCTCAGGGAGCTGAACGTGTTCTTCCCGAGGTCGAGCCAATCGCGGAAGCGGGCCACATTGGGATTCTACGCAGCCTATCGGCGTAGGTTTCGCCGTACACTTCTACCGTGCTCCTCCGGTCGTTCTGCGTCGTTCTGTCGCTGATCGTGTCGCTGTGCGCTGCCGGACAGGAGCTTCCGTTCACGCATTTCACGCCGAGCGACCAGGTGTCGCCGCTTCCGTCCGCCAGCGTCCAGAAAATCCTCCAGGACCACCTCGGGTTCATCTGGTTCGGCTTCTACTCGACCGGCGTCACGCGCTACGACGGCCACTCGATGGAGAACTACACCGAGAACGACGGCCTCGTCGATCTCACGATCCGGGAGATGGTGGAAGACCGGCAGCACCACCTCTGGATTGGCTCCGAGGCGGGACTGGTCGTCTCGGCGCAACCGCTCGACGCCTACGACAGCACGCGCGTGCAATTCGTCGCGAAAGTCGGCGGCGTGCCGCTGGTGGCGATGCGCATCCGCCGCAACTGCCTCATCGCGGTGAA
>DASYSN010000466.1:0-2499 GCA_036003305.1 Thermoanaerobaculia bacterium | reverse complement strand
GACGTCGCTGTCGATGTCGCGCAGCACCTGGCGGATGCGCGTCAGTACGGTGCCGCGCTTGCGCCAGACGAGATCGTGCGCGCGCTTCTCATCGACGTCGATCTGCAGTGCCTCGCTCGTCAACTCCGACGCCTCGGCCAGCTTGCGTTTGAACGCCGGCGACGTCATGTGCTTGAAGAGCCGGTTCAGCTTGTCGGTGCGCTCCGCGTCGCTCAGCTTCGCGACGTGCATCGACACGAGCGCCTTTCGCAGCACTTCGACGATCGCGCGGACGCGCGCCGGCGCGACGACGATGACGCCGGAGTCGACGAACAGCTCCCTCTTGCCGGCGGGAAAAACGGCCGTTGCGAGGATGGCGTGATCGGCCTCCGCTTCCGACTGCTCCTGGCGCAGCTTCGTGACGAACGCCTGCTGCCAGGCGGCACGCGGCTTCACGGCGATCAGGAGCTTTCCGGCGGATTTCTTCTTGTACTGGACGTCGAGCAGCAGGTTGCCGCTGCCCCGGCGCGTCAGTTGGTCGTCGGGAAACGCGCCGCGCAGCTCGTCGAACAGATCGATCTCGCTCCCATCGGCGAGCTCGCCCCCCTTGCCGACGCGGCGGCTGATGTCGACGATCTTCTTCTGCAGCGCGTCGCGCTCGCGCGCGAACTCCGCTTCGCGTTTCGCAAGCGCCGTATCCCGCTCCTTCTGGAGGATCCGCCTCACCTCGGCGAGCTCTTTCTTGCGCTGCTTCTCGACCTCCGTCTTCACGAGGTCGACGGCCGCGGCGAGCTTGCGCCGCTCTTCCGCGCGGATCTCCTCCTGAATCCGGACGAACTTCTCGTGGGAGATCGTGCTTCCGCACCAGGGGCACCGCTCGACTTTCTCAGGCATCTGCCGTCGTCCTCATGAATCCTTCTTTGTCCTTATACGTCCTTTTGGTATCCTCTTTCAACCGCACGGAAGCCTCTGATCATCCCTTCTCGGGGCGCTCAGAGGGGCCGGGCGGGCAAAACGAGCCGCCGAAGGGCATCCGCGGCTCTACGGGCTGGAGAGTGACGGGAGGGGTGGCGATGACGACAAGTAGCTAGGAGGCGGTGACCCATGGATCTCGTATTGAAACTTCGCGAAGCACGCCGCATGCGCGGCCTCACCCAGAAAGACGTCGCCCGGATGTCGGGCGTCGGCGAAAAGACGATCAGCTCCTTCGAAACGGGCGAGCGGATCGGCTCGCTCAAGCTGAAGCAGCTCGAACGCCTCCTGTCGGCGTACGGACTCTCCCCTGCCGACTTTTTCGGCTCCACGATCGAGAAGAACATGGCCCCGTGGGAGCTCGACGACACCCAGATGGCAATCGCCCGGCTGATGGACGAGTTGCACACGCTCCCTCAGCCGCTGCAGAGCAAGCTCCTGGAGAAGTTCCGGCTGATGGTCGAGACGGTGACCGACGTCCACGGCGACGACTATCGTGCTGCGTCGCCGGCCGGCCCCGCTCCCGCCATCAACGCGACGCGCGACCGCTCGTGGTAGACGTGACACGTCGCGCAGGTGGTCGCCTTCTTCGAGGCATGACACGGAACGCACGTCTGCTGCTTCGGCATCAGTACGTCCGCGGTCTGCGTGCTCGTTCGCGCCTGGCGGTGGCACGTCTCGCAGCGGATGCGGCCATGATCGGTGTGACTGAAGACCGCGTGCGTCATCCATTTCGCTGCGAACGCCGGCGGGGTAACGGCCATCAGTTTTCCTTTTCTCGCCACCGGATGACAGAGGCTGCAGGTGGAGTTGAAGACGTCGTCCGCTTCGGACATCGCCTTCTTCTCGACCGCCGGCGACAGGCCGTCTTTCGCGGCGAGCGTCGTCAGCACGTATCCATACACCTCGCTCGGATCGCCGCCGTGCGGGACCTGAAGGTCGGGAAAGCGCGCGTCGAAGTTCAGCGTATGGCAGCGCTGGCAATTCGTCGCGAACTTCAGCGGTGCGGGATCGATACGGCCGGCCGTCTCGACCATCTTGTGGCACGAGGCGCAGGTGATGCCGTCCATCGCCAGATGATCCGCGTGGTTGAAGTGGAGCGTGTTGGTGTCGGCGGCCGGCTCGAACTCGGGATGATGGAAGCCGAACGCGGTGCCGTGGTGGCAGGCGGTGCATGCCGAATCCGAGACAGACGCGAGCACCGCTTTCCCGCTGTGCTCCTCATGGCACGACCTGCACGCCGGCGGGTGCAGTTGGCGCGCCGCATGAGGCGCCGCGCCGTGACACGCACGGCATCGGACGTCGCGGACCGGCTGCCACGGGTCGTGACAGTCGTTGCATCGCGATGCGACCGTGTGGCCGTGCGCGTCGCGCGCGATCGAGTGTGCCGACGACATGGCACCGGGCGTCAGCAGCGGCCGTTTGTCGGCGCGCGTGAGATCGGCGATCGCGGCCAGCGTTACGATGAGCGCCGCCGCGCTCAACGCCCATTTCATCGCACGCCCCCGTAGTAAAACGCGAGGACCACGTGCGCGGTCAGCGCGACGA
>DASYSN010000465.1:0-6933 GCA_036003305.1 Thermoanaerobaculia bacterium | reverse complement strand
CACGCAGGTCGTCGTCAGCGAGATGGGGATGAATCACAAGGGCGAGATCGCGCAGATGGCCGGCAATGTCCGGCCGGACGTCGGCGTCTACACGAACATCGGCCCCGTCCACATCGAGTTCTTCGGAACGGTCGAAAAGATTGCCGAAGCGAAGAGAGAGCTGCTCGAGAACGTGAAGGATGGCGGGACCATCGTCATCAACACCGACAACGAGCACGTGATGCGGATCAGCGAAGGCTTCGCGGGCCGCAAGATCACCTACGGGATCGAGCACGACGCGGAGTTCCGCGGCTCGAACATCCGTGAGCGCGGACTCCTCGGCAGCTCGTTCACGGTCCAGGACCCTGATCAGAGTATAGATTTCGAGCTGGCGCTGCCGGGACGTCACAACCTCGAGAACCTCCTCGCCGCGATCGCGACGGCGCGAGCCGTCGGAATCTCATGGGACGGAATCAAGACCGGCGTGGCGAACCTGAAGCCGGCGTATCACCGCGGCGTCGTCATCAACGTGAACGGCGCGACGATCTACGACGACACGTACAACTCGAACCCCTTCGCGCTGCGCCGTGCGCTGGAACTGCTCCAGCAGGCGGAGGCATCGCGGCGGATCGCGGTCATCGGCGACATGCTGGAGCTCGGCGATAAAGAGCTCGAGTTCCATCGCGAATCGGGACGCGCGATCCCGCGCGAAGTCGACGTCGTGATCGGCGTCGGCAAACGGACGAACGCGCTGCTCGACGGCGCGCGTGAGGCGGGCTTCAGCGGCCCGGCACTCCATCACTTCGACACCGCGGAACACGCGGGCGAGTTCCTCCGCGCCTTCATCCAGGCCGGCGATCTCGTGCTGCTCAAGGCGAGCCGCGGCGTCGGCCTCGACAAGGCCGTGGCGATGCTGCAGGAGGGCAAAGGCTGATGCTGTACTACCTCCTCTATCCGCTCCGCAACGTCATCGTCGGATTCAACGTCTTCCGCTACATCACCTTCCGCACGGCGTTCGCCGCGCTCACCGCGCTGCTGATCTCGTTCATCTTCGGGCCGTGGCTGATCGAGCGGATGCGGCGCGTGAAGCTCGGCCAGTACATCCGCGAGGAAGGGCCGAAGTCGCACCAGCAGAAGGCGGGCACGCCGACGATGGGCGGCATCCTGATCAACGTCGCGATCATGATCCCGACGATTCTCTGGGCCGACATCTCGAACCCGTACATCTGGATCATCCTCTTCGTGACGTTCGCCTACGGCGCGATCGGCTTCGTCGACGACTACCGCAAGCTCGTCAAGAAGCGGAACCTCGGATTGACGGCCAAGGAGAAGTTCATCGCGCAGTTCGGCGTGGCGCTGCTGGCGGGACTCGCCATCGGCTACCTGCCGATGCTGCGCAACAACTACTCGACCGCGCTGACGTTCCCGTTCATCAAGCAGTTCGTCCTGAACCTCGGGCCGCTCTACATCCCGTTCGTGATGGTGATCATCGTCGGCGCGTCGAACGCCGTGAACCTGACGGACGGCCTCGACGGCCTCGCCATCGGCTCGACCATGATCGCCGCGGCGACGTACACGATTCTCACGTACGCGGCGGGACACGCGCGGATCGCGGACTACCTGAAGATCGCGTGGGTGCCGCAGACCGGCGAGCTCGCGGTCTTCTGCGGCGCGATGGTCGGCGCGTCGCTCGGCTTCCTCTGGTTCAACGCCTATCCCGCCGAGATCTTCATGGGCGACGTCGGATCGTTGGCGCTCGGCGGTGCCATCGGGACGCTTGCCGTGATGATCAAGCAGGAGATCCTGCTCATCTTCGTCGGCGGCCTGTTCGTGATCGAGGCGCTGTCGGTGATCCTGCAGGTCTTCTCGTTCAAGATGACGGGGCGGCGCATCTTCAAGATGTCGCCGATCCACCACCACTTCGAGCTCTCCGGCTGGCGCGAGACCAAAGTCGTCGTGCGCTTCTGGATCATCGCGATCATCTTCGCGCTGCTGAGCCTCGCGACACTGAAACTGCGATGAAGACACTGGTCCCACCCGCTGTCATCCTGAGCCGGCGTAGCGCGGCGAAGGACCCGTTTCGCATATGCGCTACGGATCCTTCGCCGTCTACGCGGCTCAGGATGACAGGGGAAATCAAGCCCGTGGTTGAGCCGCTCCGCGGCTCGCTTGAACGGAACGGGGTTCTTTCCCACGGCTCACGCCGTGGGCTAACGATCTTTCGCCGCTCCGCGGCTGACGCGCCTCCCAGGATGACAGGGAAAAGAACGCACCGATGAAGAGACTCTTTCCACCCGCTGTCATCCTGAGCCGGCGTAGCGCGGCGAAGGACCCGTTTCGCTTATGCGCTACGGGTCCTTCGCCGTCTACGCGGCTCAGGATGACAGAGGAAATCAAGCCCGTGGTTGAGCCGCGGAGCGGCGAAATATCAGTAGCCCACGGCGTGAGCCGTGGGTATGCGATCGTCTCCAGTTGTGAGCCGCGGAGCGGCGACATCGCTCGATTTTTCCACGGTTTACGCCGTGGCCGCTCCGCGGCTGACGTGCCGCTCGGAATGACAGGGGAAAGAACGCACCGATGAAGACACTGGTCATCGGGGCGGGGAAGTCGGGGGTGGCGGCGGCGAATTTTCTTGCCGCGCGCGGTGACGACGTCGTGCTCTCCGACAAGAACGAGCAGCCGGAGCTGCCGTACAAGCTCGATGCGCGCGTGCAGCGCTCGTTCGGCGTGAACGATGTTGCCGCGCTGCTCGACGGCGTCGGCTCGATCGTCGTCAGCCCCGGCGTGCCGCTGGCGGGGCCGCTGCTTACAGCCGCCGCGGCGCAGCGCATCCCGGCGATCGGCGAGATCGAGCTCGGGTATCGCGAGATCCCGCGCGGCAGCACGATCATCGCGGTCACAGGATCGAACGGAAAATCGACGACGACCACGCTCATCGGCGAGATCCTGAAGGTCGCCGGCCGGCAGCCGATCGTCGCCGGCAACATCGGCGAGCCGCTCATCCGCGCCATCGACAAGGAGCGCCCGCGGACGTACGTGCTGGAGCTGTCGTCGTTCCAGCTCGAGAGCGTCGAGACGTTCCACGCGAACGTCGCGCTGCTGCTGAACATCACTCCCGATCACATGGACCGCTACCCGAGCTTCGACGCGTATGCCGCGGCGAAGTACCAGATCTTCCGCAACCAGCAGCCGGCCGACATCGCGATCGTCAACGCGGTGGAACGGCGGCAGGTCGACCGCGACGCGCCGATGAGAGTGTGGCGCTTTTCGGCAGCGAAAAACGTCGACCAAGGCGCCTTCCTCGACGGCGACGACCTCGTCCTGCGCCTCGACGGCAACGAACGTCGAATTCCACGAAGCTCGCTGAAGCTGCAAGGGACGGCGAACGTCGAGAACGCGCTCGCCGCTTGGCTCGCCGCGCGCGCCGTGGGAGTCGATGACGTCGACGTGCAGATCGCGTTCGGCACCTTCGCCGGACTGCCGCATCGCATGGTTCTCGTCCGCGAGCTCGACGGCGTGCAATGGATCAACGACTCGAAGGGAACGAACGTCGACGCGACGCTGAAGTCGCTCGAGTCGTACGGTCCGTCGACCGTCTGGCTGATTCTCGGCGGCAAGGACAAAGCGGGCGAGTTCGAGCGGATGCGCGACCTCGTCCAAGAGAAGACCCGCGGCGTCCTCACCATCGGCGCCGCGGCCGATCGCATCACGCAAGCACTCGACGGCGCCGCGAAGCTGATTCCCGCCGGCGACATGGAGCGCGCCGTCCGCTACGCGCGCGAACACGCGCAGTCCGGCGAAACGGTCCTCCTCTCGCCCGCGTGCGCGAGCTTCGACCAGTACCGCAACTTCGAGCATCGCGGCGAACACTTCGAAGAGTTGGTGAGGGCGCTATGAGCCGCAAGTTGACCTACGACATCTGGCTCGCCGGCGCGGCAATGCTGATCGTCGTCATCGGGCTCGTGATGATCTACAGCGCCTCGGCCATCATCGCCGTCCAGAAGTTCGGCGCCTCGAATCCGTACCTCTTCCTGACACGGCAGGGCGTCTTCGTCATCGCCGGCGGCGCGCTCATGCTGATCCTGATGAACGTCGAAACGCGCTACCTCGCCGACCGCCGCGTCATCTACTCGCTCATGGCGATCGATCTCGTGGCGCTCGTCATCGCGCTGTTCCAGCGGCCGATCAACGGCACCCATCGCTGGATCGTCTTCTCCCACTTCCAGCTCCAGCCGTCCGAGTTCGCAAAACCGATCCTCATCCTCTTTCTGGCGTACGTCCTCGCGCGCCGCGAGGAGCGGATCAATGAGCTGATCACGACGCTGCTTCCGCTCGCCTTCGTGATCGCGCTCTTCGCGTTGCTGATCCTCATGGGTCCCGACTTCGGTACGGCAATCACGCTCGTCGCCGTCGCGAGCGGAATGATCTTCGCGGCCGGCATCTCGTGGCAGCGCATCGGCGTCTTCTCGACGCTGCTCGTTCCGGCGGCGCTCGCGTTCGCGTACAGCGCCGCGTACCGGCGCGACCGGCTCTTCACGTTCCTGAATCCCGAGGCCGATCCGCGCGGGAAGGGCTTCCAGGCGATGCAGTCGCTCATCGCCCTCGGCACCGGCGGTTTCAAAGGTCTCGGCATCGGCAACGGACGCCAGAAGCTCTTCTTCCTGCCGGAGCCGCACACCGACTTCATCTTCTCGATCATCGGCGAGGAGCTCGGCTTCATCGGCGCCGTCTTCCTCCTCGGCGTCTTCGCGTTCCTGGCGTGGCGCGGCTTCCGCGTCGCGCAGCACTCGCAGAACCGCTTCGCGTTCTACGCCGCGACCGGCTTCACGCTGATGATGGTGGTGCAGGCGCTGATCAACGTCAGCGTGGCGCTCTGCCTCCTGCCGACCAAGGGACTTCCCCTGCCGCTCGTGAGCTACGGCGGCTCTTCACTGATCGCGAGCCTCATCGCGGTCGGCATGCTTCTGAATCTGTCGCAGCAATCAGGCTGACCAGCGAGTGGGTGAGATGGGCGTGACGACATTGATGATTGCGGGCGGCGGAACGGGGGGACACATCTACCCCGCCATCGCGATCGCGCGCGAGTTCGTGTCGCGCGACGCCTCGCGCCGCGTCATCTTCGTCGGCACGCAGCGCGGTCTCGAAAAGACCATCGTGCCGAAGGCCGGCTTCCCGCTCGAATTCATCGACGTCGGCGGCTTGAAAGGCAAAGGCGCCGCGGACCTCGTCATCAATCTCTTCAAACTCCCGCTCGGCTTCCTCCAGGCGTGGGGCCTCGTCGGGCGGCACAAGCCCGACGCGGTCCTCGGCGTCGGCGGCTATTCGAGCGGACCGGTGCTCGCCGCCGCAAAACTGCGCGGCGTTCCGACCGTCATCCACGAAGCGAACGCGTTTCCGGGCGTCGCGAATCGCGCCCTCGCCAAAGTCGTGACCAAGGTGCTCGTCGCCTTCGCGGACGCCGCGCCGCGACTGAAACGAAACGACGCGATCATCACCGGCAACCCGATCCGCGCCGAATTCTTTGGCGTCGGCATCCGGCATCCGGCATCCGGCATCCGGCTACTGATCTTCGGCGGCTCTCAGGGGTCGCTGGTCATCAACAAGGCGATGTCCGAGGCGCTGTTGTTCCTGGCGCATCTGAAGGATCGGCTGGCAATCGTTCATCAGACCGGGCCCGCGGACCTCGAGAAGGTGCGCGCCGCCTATCAGTCGTCCGCGTTCGCGAACGCGCGGGTCGTGGCGTACATCGACCCGATCGTCGACGAGATCGCGGCGGCGGACCTCGTCGTCTGCCGCGCCGGCGCCATGACCGTCGGCGAGCTGGCGGCGGCGGGCCGGGCGGCGATCTTCATCCCGTTCGCCGCGGCGACGAACAACCATCAGGAACTGAACGCACGCGTCGTCGAGAAGGCCGGCGGCGGCGTCGTGATCACCGAATCAGAGCTGACGCCGGAGCGGCTGGCGGCGGCGATCAGCGACGTCGTTTCCGATCCGGCCAGGGCCGTCCGGATGGGCGAGGCGGCGCACGCGCTGGCGGTACCCGAAGCAACTAAAAGAATCGTCGATACCATCGAAGAAATCATTTAAAATTCAAGAGATAAGATCAGAATGAATTTTGATCAAATTAGGGCCATTCATTTCGTCGGCATCGGCGGGATCGGAATGAGTGGCATCGCCGAGATCCTGGCGGAATCGGGCGTCTCGGTGTCGGGATGCGATCTGAAGCCTTCGGCGGCCACCGACCTGCTGAAGAGCCGAGGCATCCCTGTCGTCATCGGGCACGACCGCGAACACCTCGAAGGCGTCGACCTGGTCGTCGTCACGGCGGCCGTCAAAGGGATGAACGACGAGGTGGACCAGGCGCGCCGGCGCGGGATTCCGATCCTGCGGCGGGCCGAGATGCTCGGCGAGATCGTGCGCGGCAAGCGCGGCGTCGGCATCGCGGGGACGCACGGCAAGACCACGACGTCGGCGATGGTCGCGACCGTGCTGGCCGAGGCGGGACTCGATCCAACGGTGCTGATCGGCGGCATGGTCGGCAACTTCGGCGGCAACGCGAAGCGCGGCGAGAGCGATCTCGTCGTCGTCGAGGCCGACGAATACGACCGGACCTTCCACGAGCTCCACCCGCAGATCGCGGTGGTGACGAACATCGAAGCGGATCACCTCGAGTACTACGGCAGCTTCGATGCGATCGAAGAGGCGTTTCGAATTTTCGCTGAAGGCGTTCAGGCGGATGGCGTCGTCATCGGCTGCGTCGACGATCCGGCCGTGGCGTCGCTGCTGGAGTTCTCTTCGAGACGTACCGTCCGCTACGGCCTCTCCGAGATCGCCGAGATCCGCGCCGTGAACATCAGCTACGAGGCGCGCGGCTCGCGATTCGAGGTGCCGGGCGTCGGCTGGTTCAAGCTGTTTATCCCCGGCGAGCACAACGTGCGCAACGCGCTGGCGGCG
>DASYSN010000464.1:0-4939 GCA_036003305.1 Thermoanaerobaculia bacterium | reverse complement strand
TCGCTGCGGCTATGCCGAAAGCGGAGCTTTCGGCCGTGTGCATGCCGCAGTTATCATCAAACCCGCGTCTGGACGTCTCGTCTTCGACGCCCAACGATTAACCCGTCCACGAAACCGGGGCACCTTCAGACCGCCGCACTTACCGCGAAGGCCGCCGCACTGCCGCGAAGACCGCCGCACTTGCGGCGAAGGCCGCCGCACTGTCGCGATGACCGCCGCACTGCGGCGAAGACCGCCGCAGGTGGGGCGGTCAGCGCGGTGGCACGCCCCTCACCCGCCGCTTCGCGGCACCCTCTCCCGGAGGGAGAGGGATATGAAGAGGCGGCTTACGACTCCAGTCGCGCGGTCATCGTGATTTCCGTGTTCAGAAGCCGCGAGATCGGGCAGCCCTTCTTGGCGTTGGCGGCGGCCTCCTGGAAACCGGCTTCCGTGGCGCCGGGGACGCTGGCGGTGACTTCGAGGTGGACGTTCGTGACGGTGAAGCCGGGCTCCTTCTTCTCCAGCGTCACGGTGGCGGTGGTCGCGACGCGGGCCGGTGGGGTTCCGGCGGTAGTCAGTTGGGCCGACAGCGCCATCGAGAAGCAGCCGGCGTGCGCGGCCGCGATCAGCTCCTCAGGATTCGTTCCCACTCCGTTTTCGAATCGCGTGCTGAACGAGTACTGCGCCTTGTTCAGCAATCCGCTCTCCGTCGAGATCACACCCTTCCCATCCTTGAGACTACCGTTCCACTCCGCCGAGGCTTTGCGTTTCATCTTCAGACACCTTTCTCTTCCAGACTGAGAGGACGCGTATCGTACCCGTTGCGCCGGATGATCTCGGCGTTGAGATAGCCGGCGAACACGACCCACGCGATGTAGGGCAGGAAGAGCCAGGCGGCAGGGCGGTCGACGCGTTGTGCTTTCCGCACGAACGCCACTTGAGCGGCGACGAGAGCGAGCAGGTCGGCGAACGCGATCACCGGGCGTTTTGCGCCGAAAAAGAGAGGACTCCACGCCGCATTCAGTCCGAGCTGCGTAAACCACAGCCGCAATGCACTCTCGCGCGACCGCGCTTCCGGTTTGCGCCAGACGCGGTACGCGGCGATCGTCATCAGCGTGTACAGGGTGGTCCACACCGGCTCGAAGACCCGATCGGGTGGATTGAGCGGCGACTTCTCCTGCCGCCGGTACCACGAGCCGGCCGTGGTTCCGGGCGCCGGAGTGAAGCGGGCGCCCAGCAGCGCGGCGGCGGTGACGGCACCGCCGAATGCGGCGATCGCGAGCGCCGACTTCTTGTTCATGTTGTGGCCCGATGCAAAGAAGGCGTCGTCAACCGTGGCACAACCACAGAGAACGCAAAGCGTGTCATGTCGATTCTGTGACGTAGATGTCGAGGTCGAGTGAGAGGTTCAGGGCTGCGATGCGGCGGGCGTGCGACTCGCTGATGTGAAAGCCTGGGTTCGCGCTTTGCGATCGCGCGTCACACGAGAGACCGGTATCGAATTGCTGGATCGCCGCTGTGATGCCGGGCAGTCGTTCCAGCTCGGACAAGAGGGCCTCGAGTTGGTCCTCGAAGGGCGACGAGGGCGGCAGTCCGCTCTCGATCGTCCAGATACTTCGCTTTCGCGGAGCGGCGCCGGGGTGCGGGCCGATCGGCTCGCCAACCGCGCGAAAGCTATCGGGAGGGCGGCCGATGACGGACGACACGACAGTGGGATCCGGACTGTCGGTCACAGCCAGGAAGTAGACGCGAGTCTTTTCGCTCATCTCGGCACATACCGCATCGCCACCGCGCCCAAGCCGTACTCGAGGCGGTCGACAAGCTTCAGATCGAGAGGCTTCGACAGTCCGTCGAACAACTTTGGTCCGCGGCCCTCGACCCTCGGGTGCACCACGAATTCGTACTCATCGATCAGCCCTAGCTCCGCCAGCGCCTTCGGGAGCGTCACGCCTCCCGTGAGCAGTCCTTTGCCCGGCTGGTTCTTGAGGCGCTGAACGGCTTCCTTCAGGTCGCCGCGCAGGAGCTCCGCGTTCCAATCGACATGATCGAGCGTGCTCGAGACGACGTACTTCTTCGCCGCGTCGATGGTCCGGGCGAAGGGCTCCATCCAATCGGGCCTCGTTCCCGCCGGCGCCGGCCCCCGCCACGCAGCCTCCATCATTTCGTAGATGACGCGGCCGAAGAGGAGCGCGTCGGCCCGCGCGAGGGTCTCGGCCGCGCGACGGTGCAACTCCTCGTCCGGGACGATCCCCGAGCGGTGATCGACGCAGCCGTCGAGCGTGACGTTGATGGAGTAGCGGAGCGGACGCATGGGAGGAGAGTAGCGCCAAACGACGGGTTCAACGAACGTTCCGGAGAATGGCTGACTGGATAACTTCAGATGGATCGACGCCGAGTTCTTTCAACCGTTGCTCGTAGTGCTCGATCAGCCACCACGGGCAACTGGTGTAGTCGGTACATTTCACATCCGGATCCGTCGTGTGTTCGAACTCCAAATGGAAGCACAGCCAGTGCATCCCTTCGAAGACGTCGGCGCTCACCTGCGGGTTCACTTCGATCGCGCGTCCGCAGCGCTTGCATCTGTCGTTCGGATTCGCCATCGCGTTGTCCAGTTGGAAGATCATAGCTGCGGGGATGCCGCGCTGCGCGCGGCTGTGCCGGCGAGGGCGCCGGCACCCACACAGAAGCAGGGCGAACGAACGTGTTGCACATATTCGTGTTGACAGATGCGTGGCGCGGGACATATACATATCTCGCGAGGTGCATATGAACGAGATCAAGGAAGCGGTGTTGGAGCGGTATTCGAAGGCGGCGAAGTCGGTGTTGTCGGGGAAGGCGTCGTGTTGTTCGGCGGATGGAGACGAGATCACGCGGGACTTGTATGCGCTCGCCGAGACGGAGGGGTTGCCGGCGGAGGCGGTGCTGGCATCGCTGGGGTGCGGGAATCCGACGGCGGTCGCTCAGCTCAACCCGGGCGAGACGGTGCTGGATCTCGGTTCCGGCGGAGGCATAGACGTGTTGCTGTCGGCCAGGCGCGTCGGTCCGGAGGGACGCGCGATCGGGCTCGACATGACGGACGAGATGCTGGAGCTGGCGCGCGGGAACGCGCAACGCGCGGGGGCGACGAACGTCGAGTTCCTCAAAGGCGAGATCGAGAACATTCCGCTGCCGGACAGCAGCGTCGACGTGATCATCTCGAACTGCGTGATTAATCTCTCCGCCGACAAGCGGCGGGTGCTGGGCGAGGCGTTCCGCGTTCTGCGCAGCGGGGGGCGGTTCGCGGTGTCGGATGTCGTCCGGCGCGGCGAGATGCCGGAGGCGGTGAAGCGCAATCTCGAGCTGTGGGCCGGCTGCATCGCCGGAGCGCTCGAGGAGAACGAGTACCGGACGCTGCTCGGCGACGCCGGGTTCGTCGACGTGACGATCGAGGAGTCGCGGATCCACCACGAGCAACTGTTCAGCGCGATTGTGCGGGCGCGGAAGCCGTGAGCTTCCGCGTAATCTGCTCGTTGATCTCGATCCGCCGCCGCAGCCCCTCTTCGTAGCTGCGCGTGTCGGTGTGGTGGAGCTCGTGGAGCATGGTGTCGTGCGCGGATTTCAGGAGCTGGGAGACATAGTCGCGTTCGTCTGTAGTGAGTTCGAACATGTCTATGGATGCGAGCGCAAATCGTGCCGTGATTCCGTCGTCCTGAGCCGCCCATTCGTCGCTTCGCTCCTCAGGGCAGGCTGCGACGGCGAAGGATCTCAAATTTCGAGGCACGAGCCATCTGCCGCGCATTTGGAGATCCTTCGTCGCGCTACGCCGGCTCAGAGGCTGTGAAGAAATCGCGATGTCAGCCGCGGAGCGGCGAAATCTCGATAGCCCAATGCGTAAGCGTTGGGAGGAAAGCGTCCCATTCGAGGGAGCCGCGGAGCGGCGACATCCCTCCACGACGAATGTCGCCGCTCCGCGGCTCTCTTGAATGGAACGACATCTTTCCCAAGGCTGACGCCTTGGGCTAACGAGATTTCGCCGCTCCGCGGCTACCGCGTCGATTTCTTCACAGCCTCTCAGGATGACGGAGCTACCGCCACCGCCAGAGGCGGCCGTGGACGGCGGAGGGGAGGCGGTGTCCCGTCTGCCGGGCGGCCATCACGATCTGGCCTCGGTGATGGGCGTCGTGGGCGATGAAGTAGGTGACGACGTGGGCGAGGTCGAGGGAGAGGTTGCGCCAGACGTAGGCTTTTGACGGCGGGAGCTCGCCGGCGTCTGACGCCAGCGCGAAGAGCGACTCCATCGCTTTGCCGCTTTGCTTGAGCGCGGCGGCGAGTTGCTTTTGCGTGACGCGGTGCTGGTCGACGCGTGGCGGCAGCTCGATCCCATGCTCGCGGCCGAGGGTGTTGATCCAGCGGCAGCGGGCGTTGTGGAGGTGCGCCGCGATCGCGCGGATGGTGCGCCGCGGGATGCCCGGCACGTCGGCGACCCATAGCTCCTTCGGGAGCCGCTCGATGAGGTCGATGGTGACGCGGTTGTTGGTGCGCCAGGCGGAGGTGAGGGATCGCTCGAGCTCTTGGTGTGCGCTCACGCTCGTAACGATAGCGGGTTGTCGGGTGGGCGGGTGGGCGGGTGGGCGGGTGGGCGACGCCGACCTGCCTACCCGACCACCCGCCCACCCTTCGTTTCAGCACCGGGTCCTTCGCCGCGCTCCGCCGGCTCAGGATGACAGCGAGGGCCAGCACGAGTCTTGCTGCGCTCGGTTTTCCCAGGGTGGCGAAGGCTCCGAGCGAAACGGGAATCCTGGTGGTCGAGGACGATCCTGCGATTCGCCGGCTCGTGCGGATGGTGCTGCAGCGGCGCGGGTATCAGGTCGAGACGGCGGAGGACGGCGTCGAGGCGGTGCTGAAGCTCGGGATCGGCGAGTACGACGCGGTGATCCTCGATCTGATGATGCCGAACCTCGACGGCTTCGCGCTGATCGAC
>DASYSN010000463.1:0-7859 GCA_036003305.1 Thermoanaerobaculia bacterium | reverse complement strand
TCGGCGAGCGCGGCGTCGATCACGCCGTCCATCGAGCCGTCGTACAACGGCGCGCCAGGCAACGCGCGCAGGTGCACCATTCCGAAAACCGGGTGGTCGCCAAAACGAGAACGGAACGCTTCACGAGTCAACATGATGAGTGCTTAGAGCTTAGTGCTTAGAGCTTAGGAACCTAAGCACTAAGCTCTAGGCACTAAGCACTTATACTTTCGCGCCGATGTCCGACCTGAAGCTCTTCAACACGTTGACGCGTGAAAAAGAAACGTTCGTCCCCCTCGTCCCGGGCGAGGTGAAGATGTACTCGTGCGGCCCGACGGTCTACAACCGGCCGCACATCGGCAACCTCCGGACGTTTCTCTGGAGCGACCTGCTGCGCCGCTACCTCGAGTGGCGCGGCCTACGCGTCAAGCAGGTCATGAACATCACGGACGTCGAAGACAAGATCATCAAGAACGCGAACGCCGCCGGGAAGAACATTCTCGACTACACGGCGCCGTTCATCGAGGAGTTCCACGACTCGCTCGCGCAGCTCCGCGTCCGTCCCGCCGACGCGTACCCCCGCGCCACCGACTTCATCCCGCAGATGGTCGATCTCGTCGACCAGTTGAAGGAGCGCGGCCACACGTACGTCGCCGACGGCTCGACGTACTTCCGCGTGGCGACGCTCCCCGGCTACGGCAAGCTCTCGCGCGTCGAGATCGACACGCACAGCGAGTTCTCACGCATCGAGTCGGACGAGTACGAGAAGGAGTCGGCGCGCGACTTCGTCCTCTGGAAGGCAAAGAAGGAGAACGAGCCGTCGTGGCAGACGGAGCTCGGCGAAGGACGTCCCGGATGGCACCTCGAGTGCTCCGCGATGTCGATGCAGCTCCTCGGCGAGACGTTCGACATCCACACCGGCGCGGTCGACCTGATCTTCCCGCATCACGAGAACGAGATTGCGCAGAGTGAAGGGGCGACCGGCAAACCGTTCGTCCGCTACTGGATCCACGGCGAGCACCTCAACCTCGACTCGCAGAAGATGTCGAAGTCAGTCGGCAACATCTACACGCTCGACGAGATCGTGGCGATGGGGTACGAGCCGCTCATCCTCCGCTACGCGCTCCTCTCCGTGCCGCACCGGACGAAACTCAACTTCACGCAGCAGTCGCTCGACGACGCGAAGAGCGCCATCGATCGGATCGAGTCGTTCTTCCTCCGCCTCGACGACGTCGCCGCCTCGGCGCCGCGCGACGCAGCGCACGCCGACGACAGCGCCGACGCGCTCATCGGAAAGTTCCTCGCCGATTTCCAGGAGGCGATGGACGACGACCTGAACACCGCGGGTGCCTTGGGCGCGCTCTTCACATTCATCCGCGAGGCGAACGTCGCCATCGACACCGGCCGCATCACCGCGAGCGACGCCGAGGGGCTGCGCGAGGCGCTGCGGAAAGTCGATCCCGTGCTCGACATCTATCCGAAACGCGACCGCTCGCTCGCCGAAGAGATCGAAAAGCTGATCGAAGCGCGCCAGGCCGCTCGGAAGTCGCGCAACTTCGCCGAGTCCGACCGCATCCGCGACGAGCTGGTCGCCCGTGGCATCGTCCTCGAGGACACGCCTGCGGGCGTGCGGTGGCGGAAGAAGTGATCGGCTATCTCGAAGGAAAACTGAAACAGCTCGATGCGACGCGCGCGGTCGTGCTCGCGGGCGGCGTCGGTTACGAGGTGCACATCTCGCTCTCGACCTACTACCGGCTCGAAGGGCACCCCGACGTCTCGCTCGACATCTACACGCATGTCCGCGAGGACGCGCTGGCGCTGTACGGATTCGCCACGGCCGACGAGAAGTTCGCGTTCGAGAAGCTGATCTCGATCTCCGGGATCGGGCCGACGCTGGCGCAGAAGATCCTCTCGGGGATCGACGCTCCCGATCTCGCGGATGCGATCGCGCGGAGCGACGCGCGGAAGCTGTCGACGATCCCGGGCGTCGGGAAGAAGACCGCCGAGCGGATCTGCCTCGAGCTGCGTGACAAGCTCGTCTTCGCCGAGGGGCAGCGGGCGGCCGTCCCGGCGACGCCGACGCGATCGTCCATCGACGACGACGTCGTCTCCGCCCTCGTCAACCTCGGCTACAAACAGGCTCAGGCGGACGCGGCGCTCACCAACGCGCGCAAGGAGCTTGGCAACGAGGCCGAGTTGTCGGCACTCCTCAAGGGTGCCCTGCGTCAACTGACGAAGTGATCTCCAACATCGCCGCCCGCTGAAGCGGGGCGTACCTTCCGATCAGAGGAAGTCAAATGACCGTTCTGATCGAAGAAACCCACGAGATCACCGCACCCCCGACGACGATGCGCGCCGCCGTGTTTCACGGCCCCAACGACATCCGTCTCGATGAAGTTCCAAAACCGCACGCTGGACCGGGGCAGGTGCTCATCCGCGTCACGCTGACCACCATCTGCGGCACCGACGTCCACATCCTCAAAGGCGAGTACCCGGTCAAGCCGGGCCTGACGATCGGGCACGAGGCGGTCGGGGTCATCGAGGAGCTCGGCGCCGGAATCACCGGCTACAACGTCGGCGACCGCGTGCTGGTCGGCGCAATCACGCCGTGCGGCCAGTGTGAGGCCTGCCTCACGGGCCACGCCGCGCAGTGCGGCGGCGGCTCCGGTTACGAGGCCCTCGGCGGCTGGCGTTTCGGCAACACCATCAACGGCACGCAGGCGGAGTACGTCGTCGTTCCGTTCGCACAGGCGAATCTCGCGCTGATCCCGGAAGAGCTGACGGACGAGCAGGTCATCCTCCTCGCCGACATCGCGTCGACCGGCATCAGCGGCGCCGAGTCGGGCGCGGTGAAGCTCGGCGACAAGGTCGCCGTCTTCGCGCAGGGACCGATCGGCATCTGCGCTTCGATCGGCGCCCGGCTCCTCGGTGCCTCGATGGTCATCGGCGTCGACGGCGACGATCAGCGCATCCTCACCGCGCGAGCGATGGGCGTCGACGTCGTCCTCGACTATCGTAAGTGTGACACCATCGCCGAGATCAAGCGCCTCACCGGCGGCCCTGGTGGAGGCATAGACGTCGCCATCGAAGCGCTCGGAACGCAGGAGACGTTCGAGAGCTGTCTGCGCGTGGTCCGTCCCGGAGGCACGGTCTCGAGCCTCGGCGTTTACTCGGGCAAGCTCGCGATTCCGTGCGACGCATTCGGCGCCGGCATCGCCGACATCAAGATCGTCACGACGCTCTGCCCGGGCGGCAAGGACCGGATGCAGCGCCTCATTGCGATGGTGCAGAGCGGACGGCTCGATCTGCATCCGCTCATCACGCATCGCTTCCGCCTCTCGCACCTCAACGAGGCGTATTCACTCTTCGCGAACCGGCTCGACGGCGTCATGAAAGTCGCGATCCTGCCCTGAATTGACGCGCAAGCAGCAAGGGAGATCGACATGGAAACGTACAGCTACGATCGCATCCTGATCCCGACGGACATGAGCGAGTTCGGCAAGCTCGCCCTCCAGTGCGGCGCTCTCTTCCAGGAGCGCCTCGGCACCGCGCTGACGCTCATGTACGCCGACGAGTTCTACTTCCCTGTCGATCTCCTCGAGGCTCCGGCCGGCTATTACCTCGAGACGGCTCCCGCATCGAAGCTGAAACTGCAGGAGCGGCTGCGCGACTACATCAAGACGCTCGTGCCGCTCGGAGCGGAAGCGGTCGTCGTCCAGGATGCACCGGCGCGCGCGATCGTCCAGACGGCGAAAGACACTCGCGCCGACTTGATCATCATGGGGACGCACGGCCGCCACGGCATTCGCCGCGCGGTCCTCGGCTCGGTGACCGAGGCGGTGCTGCATGACAGCAACGTGCCGCTGCTCACCGTGACGCCGAACCTGATGAAGCCTGGGGCGGAACCGGCGATCACGAAGATCCTCTGTCCCGTGAACTTCACGCGCGTCGCGCGCGAGTCGCTACAGCACGCCTGCATCCTGGCGGAGGCGTTCAACGCCGAGTTGAGCATCATCTATGTGGCGGAGTCGATCGTAGAACCCCACCTGCCGGAGATCGAGAACGCGTTCGTGCAGTGGGTCGACCCGCACGTCCGTGACCGCTGTTCGTATCGGCAGATCGTGACGCTGCACGACGACGCGCCGTCGCGCGTCCTCGACATCGCGGAGGAGAGCGGCGCCGACCTCCTCGTGATCGGCGCGCAACACCGCCGGTTCTCGGACGCGACGGTCATCGGAACGACGACCGAGCGGCTGACTCGGTTCGCCCGCTGTCCGGTCCTGACGGTCGTGCGCCAGGCGGTCGTCGAGGAGTCGCTGGAGGAGAAGCTGGTAACGGCCTGAGGTAGGCATCAAGGCCGCATAGAACCGAGGGCAGAGGGTTGCCCATGTTCCCAAACCGTCTAATCCTTGCGGTGCTTGCGGTTGCGCTCTCGATCCCCGCTCGCGCGATCGACACGAACGCGCTGATCTCCGATGCCTGGCCGCACGACGACGGGACCCGGCTCTCGCAGCTCGGGCACGGCGTCGGGGTCGTCTTCAGTCCCGACCTGTCGGTCCCGGGCAACTGCCGCTTCTACCAGTCCCTCGGCTTCGCCTGTTTCCAGGAACCCGACTGGACGCGCGTGCTCGACGACATCCGGACGCACAACATCTTCCATCCCGAGAACCGCATCCGGACGCTCGTGCTCGAAACGCACGGCACCAACGGCAACGGGCTGAAACTCCAGCGAAGCTACGATCCGAAGGCGGACCGCTCCTACATCTCCGTCGGAGCGCTGCAGGAGCATCTCGAACCGGACGGCATCCGTTACATCATCATCAGCGCGTGCAACTCGCGCCGGCTGCTGCGTCCGAACATCTACCGGACACTCGATCCGAATCCCGGCGACAAGCTCTTCCTTCCGCCGACGTGCGGCATCGTCAACGCCGACAACGACTACGACATCACGCGCAGCAGGATCGTCGTGGCGACCCCGTCCGCCAGCCACATCGAGACGACACTCGTGGGAAACATCCGCGAGCTCGCACCGGTCACGCGGCGGGTCGTCACGTACGCGGCCAAGCTCAACGGCGCGAAGCCGCCGACGCAGTTCGCCATCAGCGACATCATGATGGAGATGCTCGTCCATGACGCCCGGCTCCAGCTCCAGACCGGCGAGGCGGTCGACGAGCTCTCGAAAGAGATCCGCCCGCAGGATGAGGACGAGAAGCTCTACAAATCCTTCATCGCCTACGTGAACTCGCTCGGCGCAAAGGACGCGTCGCTGCTCCCTCCGACCCCCGCGAAGCACGTGGTGAAGAAGGCGTCCGCAAAGAAGAAGGCGACGTCGAAGAGCGCCTCCGCGCGCGTTCGCTAGCCTCTCTCGAGCAACGCGCTCGTCGCTTCCTCGAGAAAATCGGCGGCGCCGTCGTTGCCGAGGAGAACGGCGCCGAACCAGCCGTCGGTGTTCCAGAATCCGCGCGAGAGGGTTCGATACTTCGACCGGTCCGCGGGGTACGGAAACGGGGTGACGTACCAGTAAGGATCAGGAAACTGCGTATCGCCGGCGACATACCCGGCGCCGATCGTCTGATCGCCGCCGAGGGGAATGAGCGTCGCAATGTCGAAGTGATGCGGCCAGAGGCGCACTTCGCTCGCGCCGGGATGATTCGCGCGATACCGCTGCAGCACGGCATTCGCGTTCGAGTACTGCGCCGCGATCGAATCGAGATCGTCGTGCTGCGGCGTGAAGACGGCTCCGTTCGCGACCTTGTGCGTCGGAATCCCTTCGCCCGGACGCACGATCATCTTTCCGAAGTTCTCCTCGTAGAAGTGGAACCCGTCGTCGAGCGTGTGCGCGTGCAACGGGAACTCCTGCTTCGACTCGGTCTTCTCGTCGATCAGCAGCAGCGTCATGTCGTGCATCCGGATTCCGCAGCGATAGCGCCCATCCACAGGTGCCTGCACGATCGCCTGATATTGATCCGACCACTCGAAACTCTGGTGACTGTCATCCGGCTTCGGCGCCAGCAGCGTGCGGCCGACTCCCGCCGCCGCCTGCGCCGCCCAATGGAGTTGCTGCCTCGTATCGGAGAACGACATGGTGGCTACCCCTCGCTGAGCTCCTGCTCCTTGCGGATCTGCATCATCGGCTCGCCTTCAACATATACGTCGGGGCGCTCCCCGGCGTTGACCGCGCGGATCGGCATCGACGCCTTACGCCCGGCGCGCACCAGCGGCTCGCGACGTCCGACCATCGCCTCCTCTTCGGAATGCGTGATGATGAAACGCGCCGTATCGACGGCGCGCGCGATCAGGGCGCGGGCGCCGTCATGCAGCTCCTCGCTGCCGCGCACGAACGCCACGTTGCGCTCCATGTCCTCCGCCGTCCAGCCGCGCGAGTGCGCGATGTACGGAAACTGCGGGAAGACGAACCCGATCTCCGCGAAGAAGCCGAGCATCTGACCCGCCACCGCCTGCACGTTGTCCTGACCGCCGGTGATGATGAACGACGCGACCTTGTTCTTCATCAGCACGCGGTTGCGGATGGTCACCTGATTCTGGATGCAGTTCATCCGCTCGACCATCTTGTAATAGAGCGAGCTGGCGTTCCCCCACCGGATCGGCGTCGACACGAGGATGACGTCCGCCCAGTGGACGATCGCCTCGTACACCTGCTCCAGCTCGTCCGTCGGATCCATCTGCGTGATCGAGCACGGCCAGGTGCACGCCTGCGCCGACTTCGAGTAGTAGCCCTCGCACGAACGGAACTTCAGGGCGTTCAGCGCGATCAGCCGCGCCTCGACGCCGAGCGTTTCGCGGGCGTGCTTGATGGCGGTGTCGAGCAGCGCGTCTGAGGTGGAGTAGCGCGGATTCGCGCGATCCATCACGGTCGTCGAGATGCCGACCACGCGGACGAGACCCGGCTGACGCACCACCGGACGTGAAAGTGGATGCGGCTCGTGCGGCTTTCTCGTCCGGCGCGTGGCGCTGGTGACGTCGACGAGCAGCCTGCTGTCCTCGATCTTGAAGGCGTAGCGAGGAACGCAGTCCTCTTCGAATCCCGGCTCGCCCGATCCCTCGACGCGATGGAACGTCCAGTTGTGCCACGGACAGACGATGAAGTCGCCGTTCAGCCGGCCTTCGCCAAGCGGGCCACCGACGTGATTGCAGACGCCGGAGACGACGCCGAACTCGCCGTTGACGCACGACACCGCGAGCTTCGTCCGTCCCGCGCTGACCGTCTGCGGCGTCTTTCGCGACAACTCGTCGACAGAGCCGACGTCGATCCACTCGGGCATAGGCACCTCGATTGTTCGTGTGCGTTCGATTATAAAGCCGCTCATGTCCGACACGTTTCGCGCTCTCGTGGCGCGCGCACAGAACGACGTCGCCTTCGAGACGAAATCGCTCGGCGATCTCAGCGGCGAAGTGTTGATCGACGTCGCCTATTCGTCGCTCAACTATAAGGACGGCCTCGCGGTCACCGGCAAAGGCCGGATCATCCGCCGCTTCCCGATGATCGTCGGTATCGACCTCGCCGGCACGGTAATCGAGTCGTCCACCGCCGAGTTCCAGCCCGGCGCTCGCGTCCTCGGCACCGGCCAGGGCCTCGGCGAAACCGACGGCGGCGGCTACACGACCAGGCAGCGCGTCCGCGCCGAGAGGATCGTGAAGGTCCCCGACGCTCTCTCGTTCGACGACGCCATGCGCCTCGGCACCGCCGGTCTCACCGCGATGCTCTGCGTCCTCGTGCTGGAAAAGAACAACTTGGCGCCCTCCGATCGCGAAGTCGTCGTCACCGGAGCGGCAGGCGGCGTCGGATCGCTCGCCGTGCATCTCCTCGCGCAGCTCGGATACAAAGTCGCCGCGCTCACCGGCCGCCCCGAGCTCGAGCC
>DASYSN010000462.1:0-4123 GCA_036003305.1 Thermoanaerobaculia bacterium | reverse complement strand
GATGACTCACGCGTAGCCGGGCAGTGCGTGCCCCCTCTCTACTCTCGCCCTTCCCCATCAAAACGTACAGTTGCTGCTCTACGTCTCTCAGGGCTGAAAACGGGGCAGAGAACGGTGCGGGAGCACCTATAAGGATGACGGGACGAGGCAGGGATTCCTCTGCCGAGGGATAATCTCCCCGTGGATCTCCTCGTCGTCGACGACGAAGCGTCGCTGCGCGATTTTCTGACCATCGTCTTCGAGGAAGACGGCTGGCATGTCGACACGGCGCCGTCGATCGGCGACGCGCGCGCGGTGTTCATGAAGGACCCGCCGGACGTCGTCCTCTGCGACCTGATGCTCCCGGACGGCTCGGGGATCGACCTGCTCCGCGAGATGAAGGCGCACGACCCCTCGGTCGCCGTCATCATGATCACCGCCCACACCTCGCCGAAGTCGGCGGTCGACGCGCTGAAGGCCGGCGCCCTCGACTACATCGCCAAGCCGTTCGACATCGAGGAGCTGAAGATCATCGTCCGGAAGGCGATCGAGCGGAAGGAGCTCGAGGACGAGAACCTCCACCTCCGCTCCGCCCTCGAGGAGCGCTTCACCTTCTCGAACATCATCGGCAAGAGCCCGAAGATGCAGGAGATCTTCTCGATCGTCCAGCGGATCGCGAAGACCAGCTCCACGGTGCTCATCTCCGGCGAGTCGGGCACGGGCAAGGAGCTGATCGCCCGCGCGATCCACTACAACTCCGGCCGCCGCGGGAAGTTCGTCTCGATCAACTGCGGCGCGCTGCCGGAGACGCTCCTCGAATCGGAGCTTTTCGGCCACGAGCGCGGCGCCTTCACCGGCGCCATCCGCGAGAAGCGCGGCCTCTTCCACGAGGCGGACCGCGGCACGATCTTCCTCGACGAGATCGGCGAGACGTCGACGGCGATGCAGATCAAGCTCCTCCGCGTCCTCCAGGACCGCGTCGTCCGCCGCGTCGGCTCGAATACGGAGACGCTGGTCGATGTCCGCGTCATCGCCGCGACGAACCGCGACCTTTCCGACTCGATCCAGAAGGGGACGTTCCGCGAGGATCTCTTCTATCGGATCAATGTGATCCCGATCGCGCTCCCGCCGCTCCGCTTCCGCCGCGAGGACATCCCGCTCCTCGCCGATCACTTCATCGACAAGTACTCGAACGTGGCCGGCGTGACGAAGAAGCGGATCTCCGCGGACGCCATGCGCTTGCTCGAGAAGTATTCGTGGCCCGGCAATGTCCGCGAGCTGGAGAATGTGGTGGAACGGATGATCGCCCTCGAAGCCTCGGATGTCCTCACGACGAAGTCGCTCCCCGAGCACGTGCTCCTCGGCGGCGCCGTTCCCGACATGACGTTCGATCTCCCGCCGGAAGGGATGCCGCTCGAGCAGCACCTCGAGTCGATCCAGAAGATCTTCATGCTGAAAGCGCTGGAGCGCGCCGGCGGCGTCCAGACCCAGGCCGCCGAGCTCCTCCAGATGACGTTCCGCTCGTTCCGTTACTACGCCAAGAAGTTCGACCTCATCCCGCGCGACAGCAAGGAAGAGGACGTCGTGGAGGTCGAGAGTGAGAAATAGCTTCGTTGTGATGATCGCGGTTGCCCTGCTCGCCTGTTCCCGCACGGCTCCCGCCCCAACGACCACGACCGGCTCGGCGGCGCCGGCCGCTCCCGCCGGTCCGCGGATCGTCTTTCCCGACGGGACGGTGATCCACGTCGAGATCGCGTCGGACGACCCGACCCGCGAGCAGGGGCTGATGTTCCGCGATCACCTCGCGCCCGATCAGGGGATGATCTTTCTCTTCGCGCAGAACGGCGTCTATCCGTTCTGGATGAAGAACACGATCATCCCGCTCGACATGATCTGGATCGACGACCAGCACCGCGTCAACTTCGTCGCGAGCGACGTCCCGCCCTGCAAGGCCGACCCCTGCCCGAACTTCGGCTCGAACAACCTCCCGTCGCGGTACGTGCTGGAGACCGCCGCCGGCGTCGCGAAGCAGCACAACGTCACGGCCGGCAACGTCCTCCGCTTCGAGGGGATGGAGAATGTCATCGTTCATTAACCAGTCGCCTGCTGCGAATAAAGTCCGGCGGCACTACCGTTCAGGGTAGCGTCCCATGTTTCGCAGACGAGGCGAGAACCTCCATTCCATCTTCATCTTTCTCTTCCTGAACGTCGCGTTCTTCTTCCTCGAGTACCAGGATGGGCCGCGCTTCGGGATGCTGTTCGGCTTCGATCGCGCGTCGGTGCAGGCGGGACAGTGGTGGCGCGTCCTCACGTATCAGTTCGCCCAGACCGGAGGCGGCTGGCTCTTCTTCCCGAAACCGGTGATGCTCTTCTTCACGCTGCTCATCCTTTATCTGATGGGGACGGCGATCGAGGAGGAGTGGGGGACGGCGAATTTCGTGACGCTGTTTCTCATCTCGACGCTCGCCACGGCCGGCGTCGCCGCGTTGCTGAACGTCAGTCTCCTCGGCTCGTTCTTCGTCAACTACACGCTGCTCTTTGTCTATGCGACCGTCTTTCCGGAGCAGACGTTCTATCTCTTCGCGTTCATCCCGATCCGCGTTCGCTGGCTGGCGTACATCAGCGCCGGCGTGCTGGCGTGGGGCGCGCTCTTCAGCGGCTCGGGGAATCCGAACATCGCCGTCGCCGCGGGGGCGCTCGCCGGCTATGTCTACTTCCTCCTTCATCGCAGGCCGGCGGTGCGGTTCGTGACTCCCAAAGAGCAGGCGGAAGCAGCGCCGTCCGAGGGGAAGGAGAAGTCGCCTGATTTCACGGCGGTGCGCAATGCCGCGCGGTTCGTCGGGATCAAGAAGGCGCTCGCCGCCGGCAACGACAAAGACATCGACCACGTCCTCGCGCAGAGTGAGCGCGACATCGTCCGCGGCGTGAACATCTGCCCTCCCGCCGATTTCAAGCCGGAGAACACGGACGGCTACTGCATTCGGTGCGAAGGCTTCCCGGAGTGCTCGGCGCGATACATCAAGCTCCATCGCCCGGCGGCGTCGGCTGCCGCGCCCGCGGCGCCGGAGCTCCCCGTCACTTCGTCCTGAGGGTCGAATCGCCCTCCGCGGCGCCGGAACCTCCCGGGACGCCCAGGACCGCGGAGAGGAGAATGCCGGTCACCATCGGGACGTCGTACGGTTTTCGGACGATGAGCGTCACGAGATCGGCATCGAGATCGCGGTGCGTCTCGTTCGACGCGACGATGAGCATCGGACGCGCGATCGCGGAACGGACCGCCTCGACGACTTCGTCGATCCTGTCGTTCAGCAGGTCGTCATCGGCGAAGACGGCGGCGTAGATGCCGTAGTAGATGCGGGAGATGAGCTCGACGTCGGTATCGACGACGACGACTTCGACGTTCGCCGCGCGCTGCAGGGCGTCAATCATCTGCGCGCGCAGCGCATGGTTGCGATCGAGGATCAGAATTCGCCGCACGGCGCGATCCTACAGGAACTCCAGTCGGGCTCTTGCGTTGCGCGCATCGGAACGCCATCTGCACGTGTGACCCCCGGAGAGTTTCATGCGAGCAAGAATTCTGTTTCTCGCGACGTCGCCGGACGTCTCACGCGCGATCGCCGCAATGCTCGAGTCGAACGATTTTGACGTCACGCGCAGCGACGAATCCCGCCACGGTGCCTCGCTCCTCGGCGACGGCCATTTCGATCTGCTGGTTGTCGAGGTGAAGGCGTCGCGGGAGGACGAAGGCCTCCGTTTCCTCCGCCACGTCAAGGGCACCGCGCCTCAACTCGGAGGCCGCATCGTCGCAATCTCCGGCGACCCCACCCTACACGTGCAGCGCGAGCTCGACGCCATCGGCATCTGCGAGATCGTCCTCAAACCCGTCCACGAAGACGACATCCTCGCCGCCGTCAATGACTGCCTCGACCGGACACCCGCGACGGTGCACTGAGACCGGCCTCCGCCATCCTGAGCGCAGGTGGCTCGTACTGGAAATTCGCGCTCAGCCGCCGTAGGCGGCGTCAGATCCGTAGCCCCCGCCTTCAGGCGGGGGAACGGCCGTTACAAAGGTGCGAGCCCGCGTAGCGGGCGACAGGTGCCGCCCGCTACGCGGGCTCACGTCCTGTGCGCGAACAACCCCCGC
>DASYSN010000461.1:0-2328 GCA_036003305.1 Thermoanaerobaculia bacterium | reverse complement strand
CAAATCGTCGCATCGCCACGATGAGGGAATCCGCTTCGAGACGCTCGAAGCTGACATTGAGGTTGCCCGGCAATCTTAACCGGCGGGGACCATTCACGGAAACACCGGCGATCGATTCGAGGAGCCGGTCCCACAGCGCATTGCGCAACTCGGTCAGCCGCACCGCCTCCCCTTCCATCTCTTCCGCGCGAAGCTGGATCGCGGCCGACATGCCGATGACTCCCGGCACGTTGACGGTGCCGGAGCGAACGTTTTTCTCCTGCCCGCCGCCGGTGACGAGCGGTTCGACGCGGACGCCGCGACGGACGTAAAGCGCCCCGATCCCCTTCGGTCCATAGAACTTATGCGCCGAAAAGGAGGCGAGATCGACCTGCGAGAGATCGACCGGAATCTTCCCCGCCGCCTGGGTGACGTCGCTATGAAAAAGGACGCCGCGCTCGCGGCAGATTGCAGCCAAGGCGTCGATCGGCTGGATGGTTCCGATCTCCCCGTTTGCCGCCTCGATCGAGACGAGCCGCGTGTTGGAGCGGAAGGCGTCGTGCAGCGCCTCCGGATCGACGAAGCCTTCGCGGTCGGGCGCGAGAATCGTCACCTCCACGCCATGCTTCGCAAGCCTCTCGGCCGGCGCGAGGATCGAGCGGTGCTCGACCGCGCTGGTGATGAGGTGATCGCCGGCCGATAGGAGATTGAACGCGATGTTGTTCGATTCGGTCGCGCCGGCCGTGAAGTAGATCTCGTTCGGCTGGGCCCTGAAGAAACGCGCGATTGCGATTCGCGCATCCTCCACGGCGTTCGCGGCGCGCCTCCCCTGCGCGTGCGTGAGCGAGGCTGGGTTACCGAAAACGTCGGAAAAGAACGGCAACATCTTCTCGACCACCCGCGGATCACACGGTGTCGTCGCGTGGTGATCGAAGTAGATTGGGTCTACGGGCCCTGATGAAGGCACTGACGAAAATGATAGCTCGCGAGGACACGAATCCCTTGTTTAGGACGCAAAAGGGGCGATCCGGCGCTCACTGGTCGTCGAAAATGCTGGCACCCGGCACGCACGTTCGACGCTTCGGACCTCAGGTCGTACTCAACGCGGAGGTAGGTAACCATGCGCGCTCGGTATCTGGTCCCGGTACTTCTGCTGTTTGCCGCTTGTACAACGCGGCCGGTCGCCAACGAGACGCCCGACTTCCACGTTGACGTGAAGAAGGCCGATTCGAGGATGAATCGCCAGACTTCCGTCGCGGACGTCGATTACCGGATCTCGATCAGGAACAAAACCGAGGAGCCGGTGAAGCTGGAGCGGGTGGACGTCGACTCGACCAGCTCCGATATCTTCGCCCACCTCGCCACGCGCCACTTCGACAAGGTGATCGCCCCCGGAAAAACCGAGTCGGTCGACTGCTGGGTGGCGGCACTCGTGTTTCAGGCCGACCGTCGCAAGCATCCGCCCGTCTCCATCCGGATGACGATGTACCTCGACACGCCGGTCGGGCTGAGGATCGAGAGCTTCACGAGGACGGTGAAAGCATGAAAAAGCTTCTCGGAGCGGGCCTTCTGGTCCTCCTTGCCGGCTGCGCCGGCAACATGGCCTCGGTCGACACCGGCGGCGGGGTGACGTTGGCGGCCGCCGGCGACACGCAGGCCGACACGACCGGCGACTTCGAGGTGACGGTCGAGCAAACGAGCGCCTCGATGGCGATGCCGACTTCGCCGAACGACCGCACGCCGGTCGCGCCGGTCGACGTCAAGTACGCGATCTCCGTCATGAACCTGACGGATGCGCCGGTGACCCTGCGCCGCATCACCCTCTCGACGCCCGAGGGACCGTTCGTCATCCGAACGACCTCGCGCAATTACAAGAAGACGATCGCTCCGGGCGCCACGGAGAAAGTCGACTTCTGGGCGGAGGCCATCGCCGCGGACGCAAACGTAGGCGCCGCGACGCCCGCCCTCGTCCGCACCATGATCGTGTTCGAAGGACCGCAGGGAAAGCGCACGGAGTCATTCATGCGCAACGTGAACGGCCGTTTCGGCGTGGGAATCGGATAGCGGTCAGCTTCTTCGGCGATTTCGCCGTCTCTTCCGGGGCGGCGGCGCCGTCTCTTCGTTCGCGCGGTGGACGCGGGTTGCGAACTCCCGCCACTGCTTGAACTGATCGACGTACTTGCCCGAGGAGAGCGCGTACAGCTCGAGCAGCGCCAGCGCGTCGTTGAACGGGTCGCGGGTGACGAAGCGGAACATCGCGCGGCGCTCCGTCGGCGGCTCCAGCAGTCGCCAGAGCGTCTCGAGCGTCTGTTCGATCAGGTGCCGCGTCCCCGCCGCCAGCGCCATGCG
>DASYSN010000460.1:0-2661 GCA_036003305.1 Thermoanaerobaculia bacterium | reverse complement strand
GACCGGCGGCTTCTACGGATGGCCGCTCACGGCCGGCAACTCGCCTCCCGTCGAAGGGGCGATCGCGCCGCGCTACGTGTTCCCGACCGTCGTCGCGCCGACCGGCATCGTCCGCCTGGGCGGCGCGAATCCGCTGCTCTCCCGTGGCTATCTCCTCAGCACGTTCGTCACGCGCGGGATCTATTACGTCGGCGACGTGGATGCGAGCCCGTTTCCCGATCCGGTCGCCATCACGACGAAGGATGTCTTCCCGATCGTTGACGTGACGGAGTCGCCGAAGGGCGACATCTACTTCGCGACCGGGACGACGCTCTACCGGCTCGTGCCGCCGCTGCGCGGGGACTGCAACGGCGACGGCGTCGTGAATTACCTCGACATCCAGGCGCTGCAGCTCGAGCTCGCTGACGGCGATCCGCATCCGGCGTCGACCGCGGCTGCCGGCTCGTATCGCGGAAGCTGGGGATGCGACGCGGATGGCGATGGTCTGATCTCCAACGCGGACGTGCTCGCGCTGTGGCGCATCGTCTTCCCACGGGCGCGCGCGGCGCGGCATTAACCGGCACCATGAATGCAACTCTCCGCTTGCCGAAAAGGCAGGAGGAAAGTCATGAGCGAAACGTGCTTTTTCGTGGGGCGACGCATTGCGGCCCTGCTGTTCGCGGCGTCGCTGGTGCCGCTCGCGAGCGCGCAGACGAACATCAAGGCGGGATGGAATCTCTTCTCGCCGCAGGACGACGTGCAGATCGGTGCGCAGTCGGCGGCAGCGGCGGAGCAGCAGCTCCCGATGCTGCGCGACGCGCAGGTGAACGCGTATGTGAACGGGATCGGGCAGCGGCTGGCGCGCAATGCCGGCGGCCCGGCATTCAACTATCAGTTCCACGTAGTGAACGCGTCGGACATCAACGCGTTCGCGCTGCCGGGCGGGTACATCTACGTCAACCGCGGCGTGCTCGATCAGGCGCGCAATGAAGGGGAGGTCGCGGGCGTGCTGGCGCACGAAATCTCGCACGTGGCACTGCGCCACGGCACGCATCAGGCGTCGAAGGCGTACGCCGCGCAGGCAGGTATCAGCATTCTCGGCGGGCTCCTCGGCGGCCACCTCGGCGCGGGGACGGCCGATGTGATCAACGCGGTCGGCGGCCTCGGGCTGAACGCGCTGTTTCTGAAGTACAGCCGCGATCTCGAGTCGCAGGCCGACATCCGGGGCGCCCAGATTCTCGCGGCGTCGGGATACTCGCCACAGGACATGGTGAACTTCTTCCACACGCTCGAGAGCGTCGACACGGCGAAGAAGACGAACTGGATGTCGGATCATCCGGCCCCGCCGGACCGTATCGCCCGAATCGAGCGGGAGGCCTCGATGCTTCACGTCAGCAACGCGCCGACGACGAACGTGGCGGAGCTGAACTCGATCAAGTCGGACCTGCGCCGTTACGGTGCGGCGCCGACCTCGCAGCAGATCGCGCAGGGTATGACGTCGAGCGGTGGCACGACGTCCCGCCGGCGGGCGACGCAGAACGGGAACATCGGCGTTTCGGAGCCTTCGGGTTCATTCGCGTCGTACACGGCCCAATCGGGTGTCTTCCGCGTTTCCTATCCGTCGAACTGGCGTGTCTACAGCCAGTCGTCGACCGGCGTCCTCATCGCACCCGAGGGGGGCGTGGTGAGCAATGGACAGCAGACGGATATCGTCTACGGCGCGGTCATCAATCACTACGATCCGTTCAACAACAGCGGCTCGTATCTGCAGGGCGGGAGCGGGATCGTCTCGCTCGACCAGGCGACGAACGACCTTCTCGGCGAGATCCACAGCGACAGTCCGTATCTGCGGATCGTCGGGTCGGGGCAGCGCCTGCGCGCCGGCGGCGGTCAGGCGCTCGCCGTGACGCTGCGCGGCGTCGATCCATCGACCAATGTCGACGAACGCGTGACGCTGGTGACGCGCCAGCTGTCGGACGAGCACCTGCTATACATGCTGTTCGTCGTTCCGGAGCGGGAGGCGGGGCGGTACAGCAATGTATTGAATCAGATGGTGGGCTCGATGGCGATCGATGCCAACCGGAGGCACTGAAGCAGTGCACGGTTCGGAATGAGACGACGTATCATTCAGTTCCAAGCGACCGGAGGCACGGACTACACATGTACGATGAAATGATCGTCGCGCCGATGCGCGCGGAGCTCACGCAGCACGGGATTCAGGAAACCCGCACCGCCGCGGACGTCGACGCGGTCCTCGGTCAGAAGAAGGGGACGGTGCTCGTCGTGGTCAATTCGGTTTGCGGCTGCGCCGCGGGGATGGCCCGCCCGGCCGTCGCGCTCGCGATGCAGCACGGCACGTTGCCCGAAAAGGCGATCACGGTGTTCGCCGGCAACGACGTCGAGGCGACGCAGCGCGCGCGCTCGTATTTCACCGGCTACCGGCCGTCGTCCCCGTCGATCGCGCTGATCCGCGACGGCGAGGTGGTGAAGATGGTCGAGCGCTGGCAGATCGAAGGCCGCGAGCCGTGGGACATCGCTGCCGAGCTCACCGCCGCTTTCGATCAGTTCTGCGCGAAGGCGACGGCTTAATCGGAGACGAATTCGGGGCGTCGGCCGGTACGTAAAACGACCGGCCGCGCACGTTTTCATCGACGACGAGCCCCTGCTGGAGCGGCGGAAACG
>DASYSN010000459.1:0-5276 GCA_036003305.1 Thermoanaerobaculia bacterium | reverse complement strand
CGAGCGCATCGCGATGCGCGCGGTAGTTCTGGCGCAGGATCTCGATCTCGCGCGCGCGGTCGCCGCGCTTGACGTTCACGGTGCCAAAGTCGTCGGAAGACATCGTCCTTAACAGTATTGCAAGAACAGGGCGCGGCGCACCTGGTTAAACTTGTGACAGCGAACCATGAAGATCTACATCGGGCAGATCAATCCCACGGTCGGTGCGCTCAACACGAACGCCGAGATGATCCGGAGGGCGTACGCCGACGGCGTCAAGGCCGGCGCGGACGTCGTCATGGTCCCGGAGCTCGCGGTCACCGGCTACCCGCCGCGCGATCTCATTGACCGGGAAGTGTTTGTCAGCGGCGCGCTCGAGGTCCGCGACGCGCTCGCGGCGATGACCGGCAACACCGCGCTGATCTTCGGCTGCATCACCCGCAACGAAGGGTGGTGCGGCAAGCCGTTGCACAACACGGCGGTCGTCGCGCAGAACGGACGCATCGTCTACGAGCAGCACAAGTCGCTGCTCCCGACCTACGACGTCTTCGACGAGCTCCGCTACTTCGAGCCGGCGAAGGGCGGCAAGGCGATCGAGCTCGCCGGCGCGCGCGTCGGAATCTCGATCTGCGAGGACTTCTGGTTCGACGACGAGATCCTCGGCACGAAGCTCTACTGCGAGAACCCGGTCGACGATCTCGCGCGGCAGAACGTCGAGGTGATCCTCAACATCTCCGCGTCGCCGTTCGACGCGGGCAAACGCAAATCGCGCTACGACATCTTCTCGGAGATCGCGAAGCGCTATCGCGTCCCGCTCGTCTATGTGAACCAGGTCGGCGGGAACGACGAGCTGCTGTTCGACGGCTCGTCGATCGTCATCAACGCCGACGGCGAGACGACGTTCTGCGCCCCCGCGTTCCATGAGTACGGCGGGCTCGTCGATCTGCACGGCGAGCGCTGCGAGTCGGTGCTCGCGCTGGGCGAGGACGAGGAGATCGGCCTCGCGCTCACTCTCGGCCTCCGCGACTACATCCGCAAATGCGGCTTCAAGGACGTCGTCATCGGCCTCTCCGGCGGCATCGACTCCGCCGTGACGGCAGCGATCGCGGTCGAGGCCCTCGGCGCGGAGCACGTCACCGGCATCGCCATGCCCTCGCAGTTCTCGTCGCAAGGCTCGATCGACGACGCGCGCGCCCTCGCCGAGAACCTCGGCATCGCGTTTCACGTCGTCCCCATCCAACCGCTGTACCAGCCCTATCACAGCGCCTTTGCCGATCTATTCGGCGTAGACACATTTGACACGACCAACGAAAACGTCCAAGCGCGCATCCGCGGGAACATCCTGATGGCGTGGTCGAACCGCACCGGCGCGATGGTGCTGTCGACCGGCAACAAGTCGGAGCTCGCGGTCGGCTACTGCACGCTCTACGGCGACATGGCCGGCGGCCTCGCCCTCCTCGGCGACGTGTACAAGACGATGGTCTACCGCGTCGCGCGCTGGCTGAATCGCGATCGCGCGGTGATCCCGGAGTCGTCGATCACCAAGCCGCCGAGCGCGGAGCTCCGTCCCGATCAGACCGACCAGGACACGCTGCCGCCGTACGACGTCCTCGACTCGATCCTGAAGCTGTACATCGAGGAGTGGAAGGAAGTCGACGAGATCGCCGCCGCCGGATTCGATCGCGAGCTGGTCGAGCGCATCGTGAAGATGGTCGACACCGCAGAATTCAAACGCCGCCAGGCCGCGCCGACCATCCGCGTGTCGCAGAAGGCGTTCGGGAGCGGGCGGCAAATGCCGATCGCGCAGCGGTGGCGCCGGGATCGCGGGTAACCCACGAACGCGGGCTGGAAAGCCCGCGCCACACGGAGAGGCTACTCCCGGCGCTCCTCGCGAATCGGCTTCACGTCGTCCGGAACGCTCGGCGCGTCGACGTACGCGACGTCGAATACGCCGCGATACCCGAACAGCGGCCCCCACGTCCGGTTCCGCACCGCCACATCGATTCGAAAGCGGCCGATACGCTCATCGAACGACTCGCGAACCTCGGCGACGCCCGAGAAGAGCAGCGGGAATGAGAACGCGATCGGCCCCTCGTAGAAGCGTTGCGCGCCGGATCGCAGACAGAGCGCCCCTTCCGCATCGGCATGCAGCTCGATATCGACGGCCAGATGCTCGTGCGTGCCGAGGTAGTCGATGATGCGTTGCCGCGCGTCGCTGAAGATCATGTAAGCGTCGAATCGGCGCGAACGGCGGCCGCGAAAACGGCGGATCCACGTGACCGTCTCCCGTCCGAAGCCATCGACGTAGGCATAGTTCTCGATGGAGAACGGAACGTTCCTCCCCTGCTCCGGGAAGAGGATGCTGCGCGTCGAACCGAGGTAGAGGAATGGAAGCGTCCAGAACGGCCCGCGCCAGATCTCCTCCATCGTGCCGGAGCCGATCGATGCGATCCCGTCGGCGCTCGAGAAGCCGAAGCGCTTCCGAATCTCGGGATGCAGACGCCCGAACTCTGCTCCCATCGCCTGCTGATAGATCGAGGTCATCGCGGCACCTTTCGTCAGCTCCAGCGAGTGCGCGACGCGGACGGCGCGTCGTCCATCGTCTGCAGAACGATGACCGCGAGGGCCAGCATCGCCAGTGTCAGCGTGACCGCGTTGAACGGCGTCAACGCGATCCGCGGTGTCGACACGACACCGGCCGTCGTCAATCCGAGCAGAGCGATGATGCTGCCCCAGACGACCGTGCGCGACCGGTGCGCAACGAGCAAAGCGAGACCGATGAGAATCTCGAGAACTCCTGCGACCGCCACGAGCCCCGGTGCGAGAGACGCGCCGGTCAATTTCGCGGTGAGGAGCCGTTCTCCCGAATCGGGAACGAGCAGTTTCGGCACGAGACCTTGATATATCCAGACGACCGCCAGCGTGACGCGGGCGATCGTGTGGATCAACGCGGTGCGAAGCGAGGCCGCAGGCGTGACTCCGCGCTCGAGCCATAACCGTAGCCGATCGAAGCTCCAGGCGGTCGCCCACGCCATCAACGAACGAAAAAGGAGCGCGTCGACGAGGCGCCCAACGACGCCGTACCGCGTCTTGTAGTCGTAGACGGTGTGAAAGCGGATCGCGCCGGCTCGCGGCTCGTACTTCCAGAACCCCGATCCCTCGAGAATCAGCGAATCGCATCGCCGGACCAGAAGCGGAGCGCCGACGCACGGGTGCCGTCCGGCAGATCGCGCTCACCGACCGACTCCCCTTCTCCGCGAATCGGACCGGTACGATAGAGAAATCGCTGCGGCTCGTCCTCCGACGCCTTCGGCAGATATGAGATCTCGCTGAATCGAAGGTCCCATTGCTGATGAAGCGATGGATCCTGCGTGGCGCGCCAGACCTCTTCGAGCGACGCCTCGATGAACGTCTCGACAAAGATCGGCATTGGCGCCGCCCTACTCCCGCTCGCCCGCCGCGCGCTGCTTCTCTTCGAGCGCCTTCATCTGCATCTCCAGGAACTCGTTGAAGAGGTCGTGCTGCTCCGGCGGGATCGGGGAGAACTGGATGGCGGAGCGGAAGACGTACTCGGACGAGGTGTCGGTCCGCCGCACCTGCACCACGGAGCGAATGACATTGCACGGGATATAGAAGCCGCCGTGCGATGGAAAGACCAGCGTCGCCGCGGCGCCGCTCCGCACCGGCGAGCGATGCACGACCGCGGCTCCGGTGAGACTGAGGTCGATCAACTCGCCATTGACGTCCGACAACTGCACGGGAATCGATGCGGTCGGAAATCGCTCCGATTGGCGGCGGTCTTTCCCAGCCATGAATCGCGTTCGGATTATAGCGGCGCGCGTGTGATCTCGACCTGGTCGCCGCGCTTGAGATGCAACATGTCGGCGGCATTCGCGCTGCCGACGGAGATCTCCACCATGCCGGTCGAGCCGACGATCAGGAACGGCTCGTGGCCGCCGCCGTAGTCGGTGCGAATGTCGCGGATCGTCGCGTAGTGCACCCGCAGCGCGAAACGGTCGAACGGGACCTGCGCGCGCGCGATGTCGGTGATGACGTTTCCGAAGTGGTCGATGTGGACGATCGTTCCGGTGACGACGTCGTCGCGATAGATCGGAGGCGTGTAGGCGAGCCGCTTCGCATCGTTGACGACCGGTCCGAGCTCGTCGAGCCGCGTTCCGTTCGCGATCGCCGCCGCGACGGGAGCGAACCGGTCGCGCCCGTGAAATGTCGTCGCGGTGGTCTGCAGAAAGAACGACGCGTTCTCGACACTCACGACGCGCTCAGGAGCCACGAACGTCAGCAGCCCGTTGTCGGGCGCCAGAAAGAACTTCCCGTCGTGCTCCGCCGCCAGGATCCGCCGCGGCGTGCCGACGCCGGGATCGATCACGCAAACGAAGATCGTCTCGGCCGGCCACCACGGCGCCGCGATGCTGAGGAACCACGCCGCCTCGAAGACGTCGAACGGCGCGATCTCGTGCGTCAGATCGTCGACACGCGCGTCGCAGCGGGACGCCAGAACGCCGCGCACCGAGGCGACGTACGGATCGCGCCTGCCGAAGTCGGTCATGAGCGCGATGCGGCGCATGGCGCGCAATATACTCGCCAGGTGGTCGAGAACGCCTTCGAAACCATTCCGCCGGCGCCGAAAAGGCTGCTCGTCTTCGCGCGGCTGCCGGAGCGCGGCGGCGTGAAAACGCGTCTCGCCGCGGAGATCGGCGACGACCGCGCACTCGCCGTTTATTCGGCGATGTTGCGCGACACGCTCGCCTCGATCGGCGAGTCAAAAGAGGATACCGAGGTCGAAGTCATGTGGGCGCCGACCGAGTCAGCGGACGGCGACGCGTTGTCGCGCGCATTCGGGCAACGCTCCCTCGCCATGCAGACCGGCAACACCCTCGGCGACCGCCTCTCGATGGCGTTCTCGGAACGCTTCTTCTTCCATCAAACCGAGCGGATCGTCGCGGTCGGCGTCGACGATCCGACCATTCCGCGCCCGCTGATCGATGCGGCCTTCGCGCTGCTCGAGTCGTGCGACTGGGTCGTCGGCCCCGCGCGCGACGGCGGCTACTACCTCATCGGCTGCCGCGGCCCCGCGTTCGACAATGAGGCGTTCCACGGCATCGCGTGGGGCACGTCGAGCGTCTTCTCGTCGACGATCGCGAAGATTCGCGCCTGGCAGCGCAACCTCGCCGTCCTCCCGATGCGCAGCGACATCGACACCGCCGCGGACCTGGAAACATCAGAATGGAGGCCGGAATGAAGATCCTCACCTCCGAACAGATGCGGAACATCGACCG
>DASYSN010000458.1:0-2276 GCA_036003305.1 Thermoanaerobaculia bacterium | reverse complement strand
CGTCTGCGCTACGACGCCACGTCGTCGAAGCAGACCACCGGCACCCGACAGGGTCTCGGCCCGGTCGTCGTCTGGAACTCGACGAAGACCTGCAATCTCGAATGCATCCACTGCTACGCCTCGGCGAAGAAGTCGAAGTTCCCCGGCGAAATGACGACGCAAGAGGGCCGCGCGTTCATCGACGACCTCGCCGACTTCAAAGTCCCGGCGCTCCTGATGTCGGGCGGCGAGCCCCTCGTCCGGCCCGACATCCTCGAGCTCGCCGAGTACGCGACGAAGAAGGGCATCCGCATCACCTTCTCGACCAACGGCATTCTCATCACCGAGGAGAAAGCGAAGAAGCTCAAGGACATCGGCGTCACCTACTGCGGCATCTCCGTTGACGGCGCCGAGCCGCGCCACGACCACATGCGCGGCAAAGCCGGCGCGTTTCAGGAGACGCTGCGCGGCATCCGGAACTGCCGCAAGTACGACATCCGCGTCGGACTCCGCTTCACCGTCACGAGCGAGAACATCGGCGATATCGACGCCATCTTCAAGATCGTCGAAGACGAAGGGATCGGACGCCTCTGCATCTACCACCTCGTCTACTCCGGCCGCGGCGCGTATCTCGCCGGAATCGACGTCGCGAACCCCGACAAGCGCGTCTTCATGGACAAGCTGATCCGGCAGACGGACAAGTGGAACAAGGAAGGGCGCGACATCGAAGTAATGACGGTCGACAACCATGCCGACGGCCCGTTCATCTACCTCTGGCTGCAGGAGAACGACCCGTCGCGCGCCGAGGCGGCGCACGAGCTCGTGATGAAAAACGGGGGCAACCGGACGGGCGTTGCGATCGGCGCGGTCGACTCGTTCGGCCAGGTCCACCCCGACCAGTTCACGCAGCATCACGTCGTCGGCAACATCCGCGAGCGCAAGTTCTCCGAGATCTGGACCGACCGTCACGTCGCCCTGCTCGAAGGCCTCCGCAATCGCAAAGAGAAACTCCGCGGCCGCTGCGCGAGCTGCAAGTGGCTGAGCTGCTGCAACGGCAACTTCCGCGCGCGCGCCGAAGGGGCGTTCAGCGACTACTGGGAATCCGACCCGGCGTGCTATCTGACCGATGAAGAGATCGGAGTCGCGGCGGAGGTCATGGCGTAATGACCGTCGCCCTGGAAGTCCCCCTCGAAGCCCCGACGATATCGACGTCGCCCAAAGACCCGGTCAACCGCCAGATCCTGGAGGTCTCGGAAGATCAAATCAAAGGCTTCTCCCCTAACCCGATGGCGGAGATCGCGAAGCGCGCGAACCTCCCCGTCGAAACGGTCATCGATCGCATCCAGGCGATGCTGCGCAGCGGCGTCGTCCGCCGGGTGCGGCAGACGCTCCTCGCCACGAATCTTGCGCAGGGGGCGCTCGTGGCGTGGAAGATCGGTTTCGACAAGCTTGACGCCGCGTTCGAGTTCATCGCGAAGGAAGATCCGTTCAGCGGCCACGTCGTCATCCGCAACACCGAGACCGGCGTCAACGAATGGCCGCTCTGGACGACGCTGAAAGTCCCAACCGGCTTCTCCGTCGACGCGCACCTCGAGTTCATCCGCAAGAAGATCGGCGCCGAAAAGTTCCGCATCATGCCCGCGCTCCGCGCCTTCGTCCTCGGCGTCGGCCACATGCGCCGCAAGAACATGGCGGTCGGCGAGAAGGCCGACAAGCCGGCGATGGACATGGTGCCGGCGATCGTCAACCTGAACGAGAGGGAGTGGCAGGTGCTGGTCGAGCTGAAACGCGACTTCACCGCCGATGAGATCTCAGAAAACCTCTGGGCGCCGCGCGCGAAAGCGGCGGGTGTTCCGCTCGACGAGTTCCTCGCCATCGCGAAGTCGCTCGACCAGCGCGGCGTCATCGGCCGGTTCTCCACGTTCCTCGAGCACACCAAGCCGGTCGGCGACGCGAGCGAGCGGCTCTCCAGCTTCAACGGCCTCTTTCACTGGGCGGTGCCGAAAGGAAAAGAGATCGAAGCGGGCCGCGAGATCGGACGTTTCGCGATTCTCACGCACGCCTACTGGCGCGACGCCGGGCCGGAGCTGAACGACGTCAACATCATGGCGGTCGCGCACGGCGAGACGAAAGAGCAGGTCATGGCGCACAAAGCCGCCATCGACCAGTTCCTCGTCGACAGCGGCATCGGCCTGAACTACACGAACGTCTACTGGGGCGGCCGCGCCGAGATCAAGCCGAGCGAGATCTCGCCGCGCGCTTACCGCGAGTGGGCAGAGAAATACGGGGTGATCTGA
>DASYSN010000457.1:0-6143 GCA_036003305.1 Thermoanaerobaculia bacterium | reverse complement strand
CGCCTGCTGCTGTCCCGGCAGGGCTACACGTTCGACTTCGACAAGATCGTCGACCGCGCCGCCGAGCGCGGCGTGATCATCGAGATCAACGGCAGTCCGCGGCGCCTGGAGCTCGACTGGCGCCAGATCAAGCGCGCCGTCGACCGCGGCGTCGTCCTCTCGATCCACCCCGACGCGCACTCGACTCGCGAGCTGGGATACGTCATCAGCGGTACGTGGGTGGCGCGGAAAGGCGGCCTCTCCGCGAAGCAGATCTTCAACGCACGCCCGGTCGACGAAGTCGCGGAGTACCTCACGGAGCGCCGGAAGCGCGCGCTGTCATCCTGAGCCGCGTAGACGGCGAAGGAACCCCTCGCTCGAGCGGAGGAGATCCTTCGCCGCGCTACGCCGGCTCAGGATGACAGAAGAAACACAACAGGCGCGGCGTGAGCCGCGCCTGTTGCTGTGTGGAGGAGGAGAACGAGCGCGCTACCGACGCGCGTTGAACACGAGGAAGATCGCCCGCTGGCCGTGCGTCTTCGTCGCGCCAAAAATTAACGTCTGTCCGACTTTGAGATTGAGCGTTGCCTGGTAGACCTGCACGAGCTGGTCTTTTTCCACCTTCGAGAGGCGGAAGTCGTCGAGCTTGATCGAGTCGCTGCTCGGGTCGTACTCGCCGAACTTGAAGTCGACGCGGTATCCGTTCTGGAGATCGATCGTCGTCGGCTGTCCCTCATGCCCGTCGACGTTCGCGTTGCCGAGGTCGTCGATGGCGTTGTAGCGAAGGACGGCGAGCTTCGCGCCGATCTCGCGCATCTCGACGGGAACCTTCGACGCCGTGTCGCTGCGCGAGGCGCCGACCAGCCGGAGCGAGAGCTTCACGGGATGCGGCGGCGTGTCGAACGCGGCGAGGGCGTCGGTGATCGCCTTCATCTTCTCGGAGCGATCGGTGACCACGAGCGAGTTCGACGCGGGCTGGATCGACATCGACCCTTCGGCGCTCATGAGCTGCTTGATGATCGCCGCAGCCTTGTCCGCGTCTTTGTATTTGAACTGGAACGTCTTCACGTTCAGCGCCTTCGCGTCACCTGCTGGTTGCGCGATCGCGACACCGGTCGCGAAGAGGCAGAGGATCAAAAGTATCAGTGCTCGTTTCATAAATCCGCCGGCAGTTTGTCGTCGATGACCATCACGATTTTCGTCGTATCGCCGGCACTTTCGCTCGGAACTTCGACGATCGTTGCATTTGCAGATGAATACGTTTCCACGACCGGTTTCGTCGTCAGCTTCACTTGGGCGACCGCCGGACGAGGCGTCACGGCCGCGACCTGGACGGCTGCCGGAAGCGGCTGCCGCTCGTGCTCGAAGACGAGCGTCCCACCGACCACGCTCGCAGCGATCGTCGCCGCCACGGCGAGGCGCCGCGGCCACGAAAGAACGTGGTGCGACTCGACGACGTCTTCTTTCGAGCGGACGTGCACCGCGCGCATGACGTCTTCGACGAACGCGTCGACGCCGCCCGGCGGTACGAGGTCCTCGCCGCCGATCGCGCGGAACATCACGTCCGGGTCGAGGTGGGCGGCGTAGTCGAGGCACGGATCGCAGGAGCGGAGGTGCCCGAGGAGCGCCGGATCGTTCGTCCCGGCGTGGAAGAGGGAGCGGAATTCGAGGCAGCTGGTCATTCCACACTCCCCGCGCTCCAGAGGCGCGCGTACTCGGGATACCGCTTCTGCAACTGAACCTGCATCGACTTGCGCGCGTTGAAGAGGTGGTTGCGGACGGTCGACTCGCGGCAGCCGAGGATCTTGGCGATCTCCGACGACGGCAGGTCGTCCATCTGGTTCATGACGAAAATTGTCTTCTGCTTCGGGGAGAGGCAGGCGGAAACATCCTCGAACACCTGCTCGATCTCCTTGCGCTGCACGAGGACTCCCTGGTCGGCCTCGGCCTCGGTCTTCACGAGCCGGAGGTTCGAGTTGACGGCGTTCTCGCGCGACTGCTTGTTGCGCATGAAATCGATCGCCACGTTCGTCACCATCCGGTACAGCCAGGTGTCGAACGCGTAGGTCGGGTCGTACTTTTCGAGGTTTTCCCACAGCTTGATGAAGACGAGCTGGGAGATGTCCTTGGCGTCTTCGGCGTTCCCGATGATCCGGTAGCAGAGCGCGTAAACCTTTGACGTCTTTCGGCGAACGAGCTGTTCGAACGCAAGCTCGTCCCCCTCCCGAATGGTCTGCACCAGCTCGCGGTCGTCCGGCTCGGCCTGTCGCGTCGGGATCATCAGTCGCAGTTCCACCGCCATCGTGACACAAAGTACGGAGGTGGTCCGGAGAACGTCTAGGGCCGGGCCGCCCTTCCCCCAAGGGGCAACTCCGCTAGAATGACGGTACATGCGCGTACTCGTCGTGGGGCAGGGTGGTCGCGAGCACGCCCTCTGCTGGAAACTCAAGCAATCGCCGCTCGTTAAAGAGATTTACGCCGCGCCCGGGAACGCCGGCATTGCCCAGGTCGCCGACTGCGTCCCGATCGGCGTCGCCGACATCATCGAGCTCGCCGATTTCGCCGATAAGCTGAAAATCGACCTCACCGTTGTCGGCCCCGAGCTCCCCCTCACCCTCGGCATCGTCGACGAGTTCCAGAAGCGCGGCCTCCCGATCTTCGGCCCCACCCGCCTCGCCGCCGAGCTGGAAGGCTCCAAGGTCTTTTCCAAAGAGTTCATGCGCAAGTACGCCATCCCGACCGCCGAGGCCACGGCGTGCTCCTCGGTCGACGAGGCGAAAGCTGCGCTCAAGACGTTCAAGTTCCCCGCAGTCATCAAAGTGGACGGCCTCGCGTCGGGCAAGGGCGTCGTCATCGTCAACTCCCAGGCGGAGGCTGATGACTACCTCAGACTCGTCTTCGAGGAGAAGAAGTTCGGCAACGCCGCGACCCGCATCCTGATCGAGGAGTTCCTGGCGGGGGAGGAAGTCTCGTTCATGGTCATCAGCGACGGGAAGAAGTCGGTCCCGCTCGCGCCGGCAAAGGACTACAAGAAGGCGTTCGACGGCGAGACCGGCCCGAATACCGGCGGGATGGGCGCGCACTCGCCGGCCGTCGTGCTTTCCGGCGAGACGGCGGCCGAAATCATGAAGTCGATCATCATGCCGACGATCCAGGGGATGTCGTCGGAGGGACGCCCCTACACCGGCGTCCTCTATGCGGGGCTGATGCTCACGCCGGACGGCCCGAAGGTCCTCGAGTACAACTGCCGCTTCGGCGATCCCGAGACGCAGGTGCAGATGCTGCGGCTCGAAGACGATCTGGCCGAGGTGATGCTGAAGGTCGCCCGTGGAAACCTCGGCGACACGAAGCTGAACTGGAAGAAGGAAGCGGCGGCGTGCGTCGTCGTCGCCGTCGACGGCTATCCCGACGATTACCCCAAAGGGCAGGAAGTCGTCGTCGATCCGATTACCGACGAGGGCGTGACGATCTTCCAAGCCGGGACGATCAACAAGGGCGGCAAGATGATCAACGTCGCCGGCCGGGTCGTCAGCGTCTGCGCCCGCGCCGCGACGCTCAACGAAGCGCTCGCGAAAGCCTACGAAGCGGCGCCGAAAGTCCGCTTCCCCGGAGCCCGCTATCGTCACGACATCGGCTACCGCGCCCTGGAACAGAAGCGGGCGCTGGCCGTCTAGTTCGCGGCTAGAATTCTCGGGTGGCTACTACACCCTGGGTTCTCATTCTCATGGGCAGCGACTCCGACGCCGACGTGATGTCGCAGGCTGCCGCCGCTCTCGACGAAGCGGGCGTACCGTACGAAATGACGGTCGCCTCGGCGCATCGCACGCCCGAGCGAACGAAACAGATCGTCACGGACGCCGAGGCGAATGGCGCCGCGGTGTTCATCGCGGGAGCCGGGATGGCGGCGCACCTGCCGGGCGTGATCGCGTCGCTCACGACGCGGCCGGTGATCGGCGTGCCGCTCAGCTCCGGCGCGCTGCAGGGCGTCGACGCGCTCTACGCCATCGTCCAGATGCCTCCGGGCATCCCGGTCGCGTCGGTCGCGATCGGCGGCGCGCGCAACGCCGGCATCCTCGCCGCGCAGATGATCGCCACCGGCGATCCCGCGCTGGCTGCACGTTTGAAAGAGAAGCGCGCCGCGATGGCGGACGCCGTCGTGCAGAAGGCGGCCAAGGTCACGAAGTCGACGCGCAATCCGTAGTTCGGCATGTCGCACGATCACGAGCACCACCACCGCCTCGAGGTTTCGCAGAAACTCGTCGCGGCGACCGTGTTCACGTTCGTGTTCGTGGTGGTCGAGATCATCGCCGGAACGCGCGCGCATTCGCTGGCGCTCATCAGCGACGCGTTCCACAACTTCACTGACGCCGTCGCGCTGATCATCGCGCTCGTCGCCGTCCGGTTGGAGCGGCGCCCGGCGACAGACGAGAAGTCGTTCGGGTACCAGCGCGCCGGCATCCTCGCCGCGTTCATCAACGCCGGGACGCTCGTCGCCCTCACGGCGTACATCGTCTTCGAGGCGATCCAGCGATTCGAAAAGCCGGAGCCGGTGGCGAGCAGCGCGATGCTGGTCGTCGCGGTCGCGGCGCTGGTGCTCAATCTGTCGATCACGCTGGCGCTCCGGCACGAAGGGGAGCGCGACGTCAACATCCGTAGCGCCGTCGTCCATATGCTCGGCGATGCAGTCTCCTCCGTCGGCATCATCGGCGCCGCGATCCTGATCCGCGTCACCGCCTCGCCGCGGTGGGACCCCGCAATCTCGATCGTCATCGGCGCGCTGATCCTCTGGAGCAGTTGGGGCATCCTCCGCGAAACGGTCAACCTGCTGCTCGAAGGGACGCCGTCCGGCATCGATCCGATCGACGTCAGCCGCGCGCTCGGCGAGGTCGAAGGGATCCAGGGCGTTCACCACCTGCACATCTGGGCGCTCGGCCCGTCGAAGCCTGCGCTCTCGTGTCACCTGATGGTCGGCGACGTCCCGCTGCGCAGCACCGCCGCGATGCTCGACCAGGTGACGGCGATGCTCCACCTCCGCTACGGCATCGTCCACGCCACGGTGCAGTTCGAGTTCGCGCAGTGCGCCGATGGCGACCTTTACTGCCTCCCGTACGAGGTTACGGCTTCTCGGGATACGTGAACGTCACCGACGCGCGCACCACGCCGAACGGAATCTGCATCGCCAGGTTCGGCGATACGGCGTAGAACGGCCGGAGGTCGATCGGATTGCCGACGACGAGCGAGCCGTTGGTCTCGCAGAGATCGCCGCGGCGCACGAGCGACTCGACCGGCTTCTTCACGCGCCAGTCGACGTAGAGCTTCGAGATCTCGTCGCGCCACTCGCCGACCGGCTTCTGCGTGTACGTCTTGTTGAACGACGAGACCGAGAGGTCCTCGCTCTTCAGCTTCCCGCTCGCGTCGTACGTGTACGCCGCGGCCGCGTCCCACTCGACGTGCGGCGCGCCTTCCGTCTGGAAGCCGTCGTACCCGCCGTGGTACTTCACGGCCGTGAGCTGATCGCCCGTGTACGCGAAATCGGCCGTCTCGCTGATGAGGTGATTGCACGCCGCCGCGTTCTGAAAATCGACCTGCTGCTGCGTGAGGCGGTTGCTCGCGTCGTAGGTGTAATGCGACGTGTACTTCTGCCCCTCGATGACGACGTCTTCGCGGTCGAGCAGCCACTGAACATCCGACACCGCAGGGGACGCCGAGTGCGCCGCGAAATTCAGGATCTCGCCGCTCGATGGCGACGTGATCTTCTCGAGGTACTCGCTTCCCTGCACGAAGACGATCTTGTCGTGGAGACGCTGGATGACGTCGCCGTTGTACGTCCAGCCTTCCGACTTGCGGGCGTTCTGGATCGCGCGCTGCTTCGCGGGCGAGTAGCGCATCGCCTCGAGCATCGTTCCGGCGAAGAGGCAAGGCAGCGAGTCGTTGCGCGCGAAGCGGCCGTCCGAGTAGTACGTGGCGCGCGTCGCGGTCGCCCCTTCGACGCACGGCCGTGAGTTCCAGATCGCGGACGTGACGGCGTACGGGCCGTGCCAGCAGCGCGGACACCACATCGCGCCGGTCGGCAGTTTGAGACCGCAGAACGCGCAGACGAGCTTCGTCTTCATGTCCTCGAGCTCGGAGTCGACCGCGAGGAGCCGCTGCGAGGCCGCAGCCTT
>DASYSN010000456.1:0-2568 GCA_036003305.1 Thermoanaerobaculia bacterium | reverse complement strand
AGATCGCTTAGCCGCGCCCACATCTGAGCCAGCTCCGGTCCGACGGCGCTCGTGGCTCTTCTTCACGTCCCTTCTGGGCGTCGTCAGTCGATCTGCGTCGTCTTCTCCCCTAACTCCCAGTTCATCTTCAGAGCAGGGGGCGGCGCCGCCTAATGCCTGACCGCTCGCCGTCGCGCCCGCGCCGGCGGCTGCCACCCCAACTGCACGACCTCGAAGTCGCTCGCCTTGATCGCGCCGAACGCGGGATTGAGCACGTCGTTGTCCCACCGCGTGTCGTACGTCCCGCTGACGTACATGTCCGTTCCGTTGTCGGCGACGATGAGGCCGTAGGTCTTCATCGCCTGGAAGATGCGCTGGAGCGGTGCGGGGAAGCCGGAGAGGTCCTTGCTCACCTTGAGCCGCAGCCGCGCGCCCATGGGCAGCGCGCCGCTTGTCGATCCGGCGCGGTGCGACGCGGGGTAGACGTAGCCGTTCGTGGAGCGCACCGTCACGCGAAACGCGTGGCGAATCGGATCGCTGCCGTACACCTCGTCGTAGCGCACCAGACCGGGGAGGATCGCGAGACCGGCGGCGTCGGCGCTCGTCCAGCCGTCCGGACGCCGCGCGTTCGAATCGAGCGGGAAGATCGCGCCGGAGCCGGCCTCCCATCGGTTGAGCGAGGTGTTCCAGTGCGTCGCGTACAGCTCGTACAGCACGCGCGCGTCGCGGTCGACGATCAGCAGATGCCGGTCGCCATTCGCGTTCGGATCATTGCCGGCAAGGCCGCCTTCGATCCACTTCTGCTGCGTCTTCGCCTCGTCCGGAATCGGATACCCGCCGTGATCGCTCTCGTCGTCCGACTCGACGAACGTGACGTTTACCTTCGGCTGCGACCCATCGACCACGACGTACGGAATCCCGTAGATCGGCGCACTCGGATCGTCGTTGTTGTCGCCGCCGAAGTCGGGATGCATCCCGCGCGACGCGCCGATGAACGCGATGAAGCTCGCGCTCTTCGCATCGACCGGCGCGTTGCTGATGTCGGTGTTCCACCAGTTGTCGGGCGGAAAGATCGGCAACGGAGCGGGAAGCGAGCCGCCGACTGTCGCCGCGAACAGCAAACTGGCGAGGAGGTGCACCCTTTGAAGCTACGCCGCGCGCGCCGCTAATTCTGTGATCGTCTTCACGGCGGCAGCGACCTGACGCTCGCGCTTCACGATTTTCTTCGCCCGGCCGATGACGTCTTCGATCAGCCCCCAAGTTACATTCGACGGCTGATAGCGCTCCGGTGACGACTCGGCGACGTGGCGCCCGAGTGCGCCGAGGGCCGTGTGGTACGGGATGAGCGATCCGCCGCTGATGTAGCGAGCCACGAGGAGGCCGACGGCGGCCGACTCGACGTACCCCTCCACGCCGGTGATCTGTCCGGCGAAGAAGATGCGGTCGTCGCGCTTCGTGCGGAACGTATTCGTCAGGTGCTTCGGGCCGTTGATAAACGTGTTCCGGTGCATCGAGCCGAACCGCGCGAACTGTGCGTTCTCGAGGCCGGGGATCGTCTGGATGACGCGCTTCTGCTCCGGCACCTTCATCTTCGTCTGGAAGCCGACGATGTTGAAGTACTCGTCTGAGAGATCTTCCTTCCGCAACTGCACGACCGCGTACGGACGCTCGCCGGTCTCCGGATGATCCAAGCCGACCGGCTTCATCGGACCGAAACGGAGCGTGTCGATGCCGCGCGACGCGATCTCCTCGATCGGCAGGCAGCCTTCGAAGTGCGCGGCCTGCTCGAAATCGTGCAGCGGGTAGAGCTCCGCGCCGAGGAGCGCGGCGACGAACGCTTCGTACTGCTCCTGCGTCATCGCGGCGTTGAGATAGTCGCGGCCGTCGCCCTTGTCGTAGCGCGACTTCCAGTACAGTTTCGACATGTCGAGCGACTCGGCGGCGATGATCGGCGCGATCGCGTCGTAGAAGTACAGACCATCGCGGCCGAGGAACTCGTTGATCGCCTCGAAGAGCGGATGCGACGTGAGCGGGCCGGTGGCGACGACGAGAAAATCGTAGTCGCCGCGGTCGAGCGACGTCACCTCGTCGCGGCGCAGCGTGATGTTCGGCATCGAGGCGATCGCGTTCGTGACGGCCGCGGAGAACCTGTCGCGATCCACTGCGAAGGCGTCGCCCGCCGGGACGCGTGCCTCTTCCCCGCACGCGATGACGAGCGAGTCCATCAGCTTCATCTCGTGCTTCAGCAGGCCGACGGCGTTTGTCGCCGCTGACGAGCGGAAGGAGTTGGAGCAGACGAGCTCCGCGAGATTCGACGTCTGGTGCGCGGCGGTCGACTTCCCCGGCCGCATCTCGAACAGGTCGACCGAGTGCCCGTTCCGCGCGAGCGCGAACGCGCATTCACATCCGGCGAGGCCGGCGCCGACGACTTTGACCCGCGACATCGCCTAGTTCGACGGTTCCTCGGTCGAGTAGCCGCCGCCCTCGACCCGGATCTGGCCGAACTTCCCCTCGAAAATCGCAATGTTCTGCGCCAGCGCCTCGAGGAGCTGCTTCGCGTGCAGCGGCGTCATCACCACGCGGCTGAAG
>DASYSN010000455.1:0-4205 GCA_036003305.1 Thermoanaerobaculia bacterium | reverse complement strand
GGCGTACGGCGTCGGCGTGCAGTTGATCCGCAACCCGGAACACGCCGCCATCGTGCCGCATGTTCTCGAGTTCAAGCGCCTGAAGGCCCTCGGCCGCCGGAAGAAGCCGGCGACGACGCCTCAGACGCCGATCCCCGAAGTACCCGTGACACCGAAGGCGTGAGGTCGATCGGGAGGTAGACCTGGCCGGGCGCGTGATGAGCGCGCCCGGCCATTCTCCGCGGGAACACGAACCCCTCATCCGCCTTCGGCACCTTCTCCCCTCTCACGAGGGGAGAAGGACGCTCGAACACGAGTACCCTTCTCCCCCGCTTTTTGGGGGAGAAGGTGCCGAAGGCGGATGAGGGGGCGGGTGCCTAAGCGGTCACGACGGCGAGCGGCGGGCGCTGCGGCTCGGGTGCGGGTGCCGTGGCGGGCTGCTCGTCGAGCTTCGAGGTGCCGAGGAGGCAGCCGGCGAAGAACGCGGTCAGGAGCGTCAGCACCGGATCGGAGTATGCCTGCGCGGAAGCCATGAAGTTCGCGATGTTTGCGATCAGGATCGCGAAGAGCATGACCCGGCCGATCTGCGACGTGCCTGGGAGGTCGGGGAAGCGCGCAATGCGGTTCGTCGTGAGGAACAGGCGCCAGAGGAGCAGCGCCATCGCCAGCAGGCCGGGGACTCCGAGCTCGACGGCAAGCTTGCCCAGGCCTCCCTCCTGCCACCCGAGGACCGCGTCGGAAGCGTTCGTGGTGAAGTGGTAGGCGCCCTGGGTCGCGACGCCAAGACCGGCGCCGAGGTAACCGAATTGCCGGACGGTGTCGAAGAGCCCTCCTTCGAGACGTTCGGTGACCTCCTGCTGCGTCGTCAGCGCGGCACGCGTGTAGACGCTCGACTCTTCATGACTCGAGACCTGATGCACGACGAATGTGATGCAGATGGCGGCGACGGCGAATCCGATGACGTGCTGCGTCTTCAACTGCCGGAAGTAGCGCCAGACGAGGACGGCCGCGAAGACGGCGATGAAGTAGATCGCCTTGCGCCGGCCGCTGATGATCGAGTTGAAACAACCCCACGCGGCGACCGCTGCCCACCACGCGGCCGAGCGGCGGATGCCGGCGCGGACGCACATGGCGATGCCGATGCACGCCAGCATCGACGCGTGCCACGCCATGACGTCGGGCGCGCGGTAGAAGCCGGACAGCATGCGAACCTGAATGCCCGGCAAGTACCGGATGTAATCGCCGGTCTGCTTGACCATCCCGAGCACACGCCAGTCGAAGCGGAGATACTCCAAGACCGTTCCGATCAGCGCGATCGAAGTGACGATCGAATAGAACGTCATGAAGCGGTAGATCGTCTCTTCACGGTCAATGTAGACGTAGCCGATCAGCACCGCGGGCAGCGGCGCCAGGTAGATGAAGAGGCTGACCATCGGTATGCGCCAGAGACCGACGCCGTTCGTGATCAGACCGTTCAAAGCGGCGAGGACGATGAAGAAAAACGCCAGTCCGAATGCGGCCCAGATCGCCGAAAACCGCTTGGCGAACTCGCCGAGAGCCCGCTGCAGGCGCGACTGGCTCGCGATCATGATCGCGACGTAGACGACGATGACGCTCATCGTGAACGCCACCGGCTGCCCGGCGGTCAGCTTCCGCGCCGGGTCCTGCAGCACGCCCGTCAGGAGCAGCATCGGAATGCCCCGACGCCAGTCGATGACGGTGACGGCCGCGGCCAGGCCGAGGTAGGCGAGGAAGATGACGGCGATCATCGGTGTCTCTGGTGCAAGATCATGATCGGCCGAAAGATTCCCGCCCCGCCAGCCGCCGCGCGAGGATTAGGCCGCGTATTTCCGCGACGGCCTTCATCGGAATCGCGATGGGATGCGTCACCGTGTATCGCGTGAAGACGTTCTGCCGGAAGCGGCGCGCCGCATAACGCCAGAACGCCGGTACGTGCTTGATCGCGAACAGATAGTCACCGGCGGAGTGGGTGGGGGCGGCGGTCCGGCGCGGGTCGCCGTGCGAGCGGACGCCGCCGGTCGGCAGCTTGAGGTGTCGCATCTGAGCGCGCGGCTCGAAACGGATGCGTCCGCCCGCTGCGATCACGCGCCGCGCAAAATCGCTCTCGAAGCGGTAGGCGGCGTAAAGAAAGCGCTCGTCGAAGCCGCCGATTGCGAGCGCCTGTTCGCGCACGACCGAGAGGTTGCCGGCCATGACGTTCTCGACGTCCATCGCCACGTCGTGACGGAACGGGAACTCGAGGTCGCGAAGCGCTCCTCGGTGGAGGCGGCTCTCTTCGAAGTGCTGCGGCTCCTCGCCCGGCTGGAGCACCTGCCCGGCGACCGCCCAGATGCCGTCGCCATGGGCGCGAAGGTGTTCGCCTGCGAGCGACGGGTCCGGGATGAGGTCATCGTCGAGGAAGAGCACGATCGGCTGTGTGGCGATGCGCAACGCGTGATTCATCGCGCCGGGAACGGACGGCTTCTCGAGTCTCTCCCATCGGATCTGACCGCCGCTGGACCATGTCTCCAGGCGTTCTTTGATCGCGGCCGAATGCTCCGGCGTCTGGTCGACGATCACGATCTCGTTCGCCCGCGGATCGAGCGCCAGCAGCCGCTCGATCGTCTCGACGAGGATCGGGCCGCGGTTGTACGTCGGAATGGCGATCGTGATTCCGTTCATCGCGACTTCACCCAATCGAGCATCTGCCGTACGCCGCGAACGCCGCGCGCGAAGTCCCAATCCGCGATGATCTCGCGCGAACGGCTGCCCATCCGGACCCGGAGGACGTCATCGCTCACGATCGTGTCGAGGGCGTCGCGGAGCGCAACGGCGTCGCCTGCCGGATAAATGAAGGCGTTGTCGTTTTCCTGGACGATGTCGCCGATCGAGCCGCAGCGGTCGGTGACGATGACCGGAAGGCCGCACGCCATCGCTTCATTGATCACCGCTCCTCGGGGCTCGTACACCGACGGGAGAACGAAGACGTCGCTCATCGCATAGTGCGGTGGGATCTCCCGCTGGTTCACGAAGCCCAGGAAGTGGACGTTCTCGATGGCGTGCTCGCGCGTGTACGCCTCGAGCTCATCGCGCATTTCTCCGTCGCCGATGAAGACGAGCGCGGTGCGGCCGTGGTGGTTCATCGCCTCGAACGCGAGGAGCAGGGTCATCGGATCCTTGCGCGCGACGAGCTTCGCCGAGAAGAGGATGACGACCGCGTCGCGCGCGATGCCGTAGCGCTCCCGCAGCGCGTCGGGAGACGCCGCCGCGAAACGCGCATTGTCGACCGCCCACGGCAGCAGAAAGAACGTCCGGTCGTCAGCGCCGTAGTCGCGGTAGTAGTCGGCGTTCAGCTTTCCCGAGACCATGAAGCCGGTCGCACGCGCGAAGAGGCGGCGGAGAAACCATGCGCGCAGCTTCGCGCGGAACGTCCGTTCGGGAGGCGGGAAGCTGCTGTCGCCGTACAAGAAGAAGGGAGTGCGGGTGATCCAGCAGGCGGCCATGCCGAGGAGCGCGGTGACGGCGCCCCAGCCGAACATGAAGATGACTGCGTCGTAGCGGCCGCGGATCAGCGCCGGCACGATGCCGGGATTGACGAGGCGCAGGTAGCCCGCGTTGCCGTCGCGGGCGAAATTGCGGAGGAAGCGGTAGCGGTAACCCTCCAGCAGCTCGATGTCCCACGCGAGCGTGGTCTTCATGTCTTCGTCGCGGTACGTCTCGGCGCCCGCCCTCGAGCAGTAGAGGACCGTCAGATCGACCTCGGGGTCTTGCGCGAGAAGGCGAAAGAACGGGTCCTGGTACTGGATGACGTGCGACGCGACGATCGCCAGGCGGTGCGGCACGGCCGAGATGTTCGCACACTAGAATCGTGGCGCGTGCCCACCTTCATCGGACGGCTGCTCCGTCTTCCGCTGCGCCTCGTACCAAACGGCCGCGTCGTTCGCATCAAGAGCGGGCCGCTGCGCGGCTGGCGCTGGATCACCGGCTCCGCGCCGCACGGCTGCTGGCTCGGGACGTACGAACGCGACTCGCAGCGCGCTTTCATGGACAACGTTCATGAAGGCGACGTCGTCTACGACATCGGCGCGAACGCGGGATTCTTCACGCTGCTCGCGTCGACGCTCGCCGGTCCGCGCGGCCTGGTGTTCGCGTTCGAACCGCTCCCGCGAAACGTGGCGCTTCTCGAGCGGCACGTCTCGCTGAACGGCTGTGAGAACGTGCGCATC
>DASYSN010000454.1:0-3823 GCA_036003305.1 Thermoanaerobaculia bacterium | reverse complement strand
CGGTGGATCGGATCCTTGCTGAAGTAGCGCAGCGAGTCGTGCATCCACCCCATGTCCCACTTCATCCCGAAGCCGAGGCCGCCGATGTAGACGGGACGCGAGACCATCGGCCACGCCGTCGACTCCTCGGCGATCGACTGCACGTCGGGATGTTCTTCGTAGACGTCCTGATTCAGGCGGCGGAGGAACGAGATCGCGTCGACGTTCTCCCGTCCGCCGAACTCATTCGGGATCCATTCGCCGGCCTTGCGCGAGTAGTCGAGATAGAGCATCGACGCGACGGCGTCGACCCGCAGCCCGTCCGCGTGGTACTCGCCGAGCCAGTAGAGCGCGTTCGAGAGGAGGAACGCGCGCACCTCGTTGCGGCCGTAGTTGAAGATGTACGACTTCCAGTCGGGGTGGAACCCCTTGCGCGGATCGGCGTGCTCGTAGAGGTGCGTGCCGTCGAAGAACGCGAGGCCGTGCTCGTCGGTCGGGAAGTGCGACGGGACCCAGTCGAGGATCACGCCGATTCCGTTCTGGTGCAGCACGTCGACGAGGTACTTGAAATCCTGCGGCGTGCCGTAGCGGCTCGTCGGCGCGAAATAGCCGGTGACCTGGTAGCCCCAGGAGCCGTAGAACGGATGCTCCATGACCGGCATCAGCTCGACGTGCGTGAAGTTCAGCTTCTTCACGTACTCCGCGAGCGGCTCCGCCATCTCGCGATACGTCATCGTCCGGTGCACGCCGTTGTGGTAATCGCGGCGCCACGAGCCGAGGTGCATTTCGTAGATCGAGATCGGCGCGGTGAACGCGTTGCGCTTCCCGCGCGTGCGGATCCACTCGTCGTCGTTCCATTCGTAGTCGAGGTCCCAGACGATCGACGCCGTCTTCGGCGGCGTCTCCTGGTGCACTCCGAACGGATCGGCTTTGTCGACGCGATACCCGCCGGCACGCGAGACGATGTGGTACTTGTAGACCGTTCCCTTGCCGATGTCGGGAACGAATCCCTCCCACAACCCCGATGATCCGCGTGCTTCGAGCGGATTGCGCTGCGGGTCCCATCCATTGAAATCGCCGACCACGCTGACGCGCTCCGCGTTCGGCGCCCAGACGCCGAACACCACGCCCCCCGGCACGATGTGCGACCCGAGCTTCTCCCACAGCCTGCGGTGCGTTCCTTCGTTGAAGAGATGCAGGTCCCAGTCGGAGAGGAGGGAAGTTGTCTCAGTTGCCGGATGCCGGATGCCGGATGCCGTAACTTCAACCTCGATCGTCCCCTCCGGGATGATGTCCGCGCCCATGTTCTGCGCTTCTTCGATGACCTCATCCGCACGCTTCTTTGTCGCGCGCTTCTTCGGTGCCGAGGTCGTCTTCCCTGAGGTCTTCTTGGTGGCCATGCGTCGCGTACCGTACAGCAAGTCGCGGGCCGCGGGGTGTGCGCTGGTTCTGTGTGGGAGCCGGCGCCCTCGCCGGCGGCATTGAAGCAATGTCGCGCCGGCGAGGGCGCCGGCGCCACACAGAATCAACCGCGCAACAGGTCCAGCACCCCGCGCAACGGGATGCGTACCCACTCCGGGCGGTTGTTCAACTCGTAGCTGACTTCATAGAGCGCTTTCTCGAGGAGGTAGGCGTTGAGCAGTACGTTGATCTCCTCGCGCGAAGGCGGCAAGTGCCGCGCGCCGGCGCTGCGTTCGAGGTAGGCGCGGAGGAAGGCGCTGCTGATCCATTGGTGCCAGAAGACGGCACCGGTTTCGAGCAGCGCGGCATCCTCGGCGCGGATGACGCCGCCCGCGGTCCGGCCGAAGAAGACGGCGTACGGGGCGTAGTGGAACGAGCGGATCATTCCGGCGACGTCGCGCAGCGCCCCGCGCTTGATGCGGCGCTCGCTGAGCGGCCGCGCCGGCTCTCCCTCGAAGTCGATGATCACGAAATCGTTGCCGGTGAACAGCACCTGCCCGAGGTGATAGTCGCCGTGCGTCCGGATGCGCAGGCCGCCGATCTTGTCGTTCAGGATCGTGCGGATGCGCTGCTGCAGCTCCGTCTCGTGTTTCAGCACGTCCTGCGCGTCGGGATTCTCCTTCGCGCGGCGGCGGAGGAGCGCCAGCGTCTGGACGACCTGGGTCCGCATCGATTGATAGATCGAGCGCTGATAGTGCGGCGTGAACGGCTCCGGCGCGAAGCCGGGAACGTCATCGCGTGAAGACAGCGCCAGATGCATCTCCGCCGTGCGCCGCCCGAGGAGCTCCGCGTTGGCGAAATACGGTCCGAAGACGTCGCGCGCGAAGTCGGGATCGGTCGTACGCGCCTTCACCTTCTCGGCGGCGGCCGTGTCGCTCGTGATGCGCTCGAAATAGCGGCCGATCGCGTCGAGCGTGTACGTCCACGCGTCGCCGGAATTCGGCGTGAAGCTCTGCGCCATCGCGAGCGTCATCGGCTCGGAGTGATTCGTGCGGTACTCGAGCGCGCCGGCGAGCCGCGGCGTGTTGCGAAAGTCGGTCTCTTCATTGAGGAAGCGGCTGACTTCCAGATCGACGTTCTCGCCGGCTTCGAGGCGACGGAAGAGCTTCACGAACAGCCGCTGCCCGTAGACGATGGCCGTGTTGCTCTGCTCCGCGCGGATCACCTGCGCGTCGAGGTGCCCGGTGCCGCGCAGCTCCTTGAACGTGCGCGACGGCCGTCGGCCGATCGCGTCGAGCAGCGACTGCGCGAAAGCCTCCTCGTTCACCGGCTCGTACAACATGCAGCCGTCCTTCAGCCGTGCGATCAGCGTGTCGATCTTCTCGTCGGAGCGCCGCGCCTGCGTGATCGCGAGCGGCAGCGCATACGTCTCCGGCTCCGCGTCGGTGTACTCCATCGTCAGCAGCGCGAGAACGTTCGAACCCAATTTCACGTGATCGCGAATCGACACACTGGCAATCGTCTTCGTCTTTCCGCCGAACCACCGCCGCGACCGGACGTACCGGGCGATCGCCCGCCCCAGCGCCGGAGACGCGAACACCTCGTTCCACTTGCCGCGCACGTCCAGCAGCGGCACATCGTCCGCCAGCGCCGTTTCGCGCGCCGCTTTCTCCAGCGCGAACCAGTAGAACGCGAACGGCCCGAGGTTGAGGAAATACGGCCGATCCCCCACCTCGGGGAAGTTCGTTCCGCCCGACAGCTCCACCGGCACCATGCCCTTGAACGCCGACAGATCGAGCTCGAAGCACTGCACGAACCGCGACAGATTCGCGACGACGAGGATCGTCTCCTCCTCGTACCGCCGCACGAACGCGAGGATCTTGCGGTTCTCGGGATGCAGAAACTCCATCGTTCCGCGGCCGAACGCCTTGTAGCGCTTCCGCGTCGAGATCAGCCGCTTCATCCACCACAGCAGCGAGTACGGCGAGTTCTGCTGCGACTCGACATTCACCTGCTCGTAGTGGTACTGCGGGTCGATGATCACCGGCAGGAACAGCCGCTGCGGGTTCGCGCGCGAGAAGCCGGCGTTGCGGTCGGCGCTCCACTGCATCGGCGTCCGGACGCCGTTGCGGTCGCCGAGGTAGATGTTATCGCCCATCCCGATCTCGTCGCCGTAATAGATGATCGGCGTGCCGGGAAACGAGAAGAGCAGCCCGTTCATCAGGTGAATGCGGCCGCGATGATTCCCCATCAGCGGCGCGAGACGGCGCCGGATGCCGAGGTTGATGCGCGCCTGGCGGTCGTTGGCGTACGTCCGCCACATGTAGTCGCGGTCCTCCTCCGTCACCATCTCGAGCGTCAGCTCGTCGTGATTGCGGAGGAACATCGCCCACTGGCAGCTCGGCGGGATCGCCGGCGTCTGCGCCATGATGTCGATGATCGG
>DASYSN010000453.1:0-6560 GCA_036003305.1 Thermoanaerobaculia bacterium | reverse complement strand
ACCAGCGTCGGCAGCCAGAACGAGATGAACCGATACGCGAGGACGCCGACGACCGCGACGTCCGTCGGCACACCGAGCGCCACATACGTCGCCGTCATCCCGACCTCCACGACCGCGATGCCGCCGGGGATGAAACTCGAGCGGCCGAGGAGGAGAGGCACGCCATAGCCGCCGAGGAGCACGATCGGGGCGACGGTGTGTCCGGTCGCCAGGAACACCAGCTCGAACGCGATCAGATCGAAGATGAGATTGAGCGCCGACGCCGTCAACGCGCGCAGCGCACCGCCGCCGCGGACCGTCGAGCGCACCACCGTCAGCGTCTTGTCGATCTTCTCCGCGACGTTGCGCCGCTTCTCGCCGAGAATTCGCGTGAGGAGATCGCGCGCGCGTTGCGGCGCGAAGAGCGCGAAGAGCGTCAATGTCGTCGCGGCCACCAGCATCAGCATCACGATCGACACGCTGCGGAGCGCCCACGTCTCCATGTGCCCGCGCACCATCAGGATGACCGCGCTGATCGCGCCGAAGAGCACCAGCACCGCGCCATCGAACGCCGACGGGACCGCGGCGGCGAGCGTCGCCGTATCGCGGCGCGTGCCGCTCCGCCGCGTCCATTCATACACGCTCGCCGCGTAACCGATCACCCCCGCCGCGACGAGCGACACCGTCGACGCCGCCGTGACGATCGCGACGCAACGCCGCAGCGGGACGTGCTCCTTCGAGAACGTGATCGTCGTCCACAACAGCCATCCGTTCGCGACGTAACTGAGCGCCTCCGCGACGAGTGCGAGCAGCAGCGGGAGGAGCCGGAGCCGGCGCACCAGATCGAGCGAGCTCTCCACCGTCGCCAGCCGCGGCAGCAGGTAGTGAATCGCGAACGCCACGAACGCGAGCAGCGGAATCCACACCCGCGCCCGCAGGATCACCGGACGTTCGAGCGCGGGCTGCAGCTCCTCGATCGGGCTTTTCGAGCTCAACGGGCGTGTTTGTAACACGCATCCGAACGATCCTACGAGACGTAATCTGAGCATCATGACGATCTCACGACGGGCGTTCCTCATCGGCGGAGCGGCGCTGGCGGTTCCGATCGGCGGTCTGGCGTGGCTGGATCTGAAGGTCAATCCGCACACGTCGATGCACTACCCGTTGCCTGCCGGTTCGGGGAAGACGTTGCCCCCGACACCCGAGTGCCTCGATCACGACCACCACGAGACGCCGCGCGTCACCGAAGGTCCGTTCTACAAACCCGACACGCCGCAGCGAGCCATGTTGCGCGACGCATCGACCGCCGGCGTTCCCCTGACCCTTCGCGGACGCGTCTTCTCCACCGACTGCCGCCCGCTCGCCGGCGCCGTCGTCGACGTCTGGAGCTGCGACGGCACGGGCGTCTACGACAACGAAGGCTTCCGCCTGCGCGGCCATCAGTACACCGACGCGAACGGCGCGTTCGAATTCGAGACCGTCAAGCCGATCGACTACCGCAACTTCGGGATCCACCGCACCCCGCACATCCACGTCAAGATGCAGGGCCGCGACACCCGGATGCTCACCACCCAGCTCTTCTTCCCCAACGAGCCGCTCAACGACCACGACTGGTTCTTCCGCAAAGACCTCCTCGTCGACCTCGACCGCCCGACACCGGGCGCCTATCTCGCCGACTTCGCGTTCGTCCTCGAGTGAGCCGCCTCTGTATGGCGCCGGCGCCCCCGCCGGCGCGATGAAATATAGAGGCGCCGCTTCGCGGCGCATCAATGCTTCATACCGCCGGCGAGGGCGCCGGCGCCACACAGAGGCACCACGTTTATCATTCACGAGTGCCGACGAAGGTGCGTGAAGCTGGACTGAAATGAACATGTACCGCTTTCTCATCGTCGTTGAAGACGCTGGAGCGAACTTCTCCGCGTACTCTCCCGACCTGCTTGGTTGTGTTGCGACCGGACCGACTCGAGAAGAGTCGGAGAAGAACATGTACGAGGCCATCCAGCTTCACATCGAAGGCCTTCGTGAAGATGGCCTTCCGGTTCCGACGTCGACTTCCATCGCTAAGTACGTCGTCGTCGGCGCGTAACTCAGTCCTCGGTCCTGAGTCCGCGGTCCTCAGATCGGCAAGGCCTTCGCCTCAGATCTCATCCGAGGACCGAGGACCGAGGACTGATACCCTCCGCCCATGCCCTCCCGCCGTTGGACGCTCGCCGCGACGATTCTCGGATCGACGATGGCGTTCATCGACGGGACGGTCGTCAACATCGCGATCCCGGTGCTGCAGCGTTCCCTCGGCGCGACCGTCAGCGACGCGCAGTGGATCATCGACGCGTACCTGATCGTCCTCTCATCGTTGCTCCTCGCCGGAGGCGCGCTCGGCGACCAGCTCGGACGGCGCCGGGTCTTCATGGCCGGCATCGCGCTCTTCGCCGTGGCGTCGATCGCCTGCGGCGCCGCGGGAAGTCCGACATTCCTCATCATCGCGCGCGTCATTCAGGGCCTCGGCGCGGCACTGCTCGTGCCGGGAAGCCTCGCCATCATCGCGGCGACGTACCCGGTCGAAGAGCGCGGACGCGCCATCGGCACCTGGTCGGCGCTCACCTCGCTCGCCAACGTCGCCGGCCCGCTCCTCGGCGGCTGGCTGATCCAGACGCTCTCGTGGCGCGCCGCCTTCTACATCAATGTCCCGATCGCGATCATCACCCTCGCCATCGTCTGGTTCGCGATGCCGCCCGACAAACGCGACGGCACCGAGGTGAAGGTCGACTGGTGGGGCTCGCTCCTCGTGACGATCGCCCTCGGCAGCCTCGCATTCGCCATGATCGAGGCGCCGTCGCGCGGCGTCTTCGGCGTCGTCGGAGCGGCGGCGATCGCCGGCGTCATCGCCCTCGTCGCCTTCGTCGTCGTCGAGCGCCGCGTCAAGAACCCGATGATGCCGCTGACGCTGTTCCGTTCGAGAAGCTTCACCGCCGCGAACATCCTGACGCTGTTTCTCTACGCGGCGCTCGGTGCGATGATGTTCCTGCTCCCGTTCAACCTCCTGCAGATCCAGCACTACACGCCGCTGCAGGCCGGCATGTCGCTGCTGCCGTTCGTCGTCACCATGTCGCTCCTCTCGCGCTGGATGGGCGCGCTCGCCGACCGCCTCGGCCCGCGGCTGTTCCTCGTCGTCGGTCCGCTCATCGTCGCCGGCGGCTTCGCGCTCTTCACGATGCCGGCGATCGGCGGCTCGTACTGGACCACCTTCTTCCCCGGCATCCTGACGATCGCGATCGGCATGTCGCTCGTCGTCGCGCCGCTGACGACGACCGTGATGACGTCGATCGACGACGAGCGGCACACCGGCGCGGCGTCAGGCATCAACAACACCGTCGCGCGTGCCGCCGGGCTCCTCGCGATCGCTCTTTTCGGCGCGCTCGCGATCATGATCTTCGCCGGAAACCTCGATGGCCGCCTCGGCCGCCTCGGCTTCAATCGTGCTACGCGGAGGGCGATGACGTCGCAACGTCTGAGACTCGCCGAGACCGAGGCGCCGAGGGACCTGCCGCCCGAACAGCGCGAGCGGATCGCGCGAGCGGTCGCCGAGTCGTTCGTGGCGGCGTTCCGCGTCGCGATGATCGGCTGCGCCGCGCTCGCGGCAGTCTCCGCCGCGGGCGGCCTCGTGATCCGTCCGAAGAAATGCTGAGACCACCGCACCGACGCTCGCGCGCCGCCGTCGAGCGGATGAAGAGCCAGGAGAGCGTCCGCACGATCATCATCGCGCTCGTCGCGAACGTGGTGATCGCGATCGCGAAACTGATCAGCGGTCTCATGTCCGGATCGACGGCGCTCCTCGCCGAGGCGGCGCATTCGTTCGCCGACTCATCGAATGAAGTCCTCCTCGCCATCTCATTGCGCCGCGCGAAAAAGCCGGCGGACGACCGACACCCGCTCGGCCACGGGCGCGAGCGATTCCTCTGGGCGTTCATGGCCGCGATCGCGTCGTTCCTCATCGGCGGCTGCTTCTCGATCGCGATGGCGATTCACGAGCTGACGCACGAAACCGTAACGAAGCACACGCTCGCCGCGTGGATCGTCCTCGGCGTGGCGTTCCTCGCCGACGGCTTCTCGTGGGTGCAGAGCGTCGGCCAGGCTGTGGACGAAGCGCGCGAGCACAAGCGCTCGCTGTCTATGCACCTCATGCGGTCGAGCGATCCGATCGTGCGCGCGATCGTCGTCGAAGACTCCGCGGCGCTGATCGGTCTCGTCTTCGCCGCGGCCGGACTGCTCATCAGCCAGTTGACGCACAGTGGCCGTCCGGATGCGATCGCATCGCTGCTCATCGGCCTGCTGATGGCCGTGACGGCGTTCGGCCTCGCGCGCCCACTCGCCGACTTCCTCGTCGGACGTTCCCTGCCGGACCCGTACCTCGAGAAGATCCGCTCCGTGATCGCTCGCGCCGCCGCGGTCGAAGAGCTCATGTCCGTGCAGGCCGTCTACACCGGCCCCGAGGAAGTCATCGTCGCCGCCAAAGTGCGCCCGTCATCCGAGCTGACCGGCGACGAGCTCGCGCAAGCGATGGACGACCTCGACGCCGCGCTGCGCCGCGAGTCGCCGTTCGTCGCCGATGTCTACATCGACGTCACGAATCACCACCCGCGATGAGGCCAACGCCCCTCATCCGGCCTTCGGCCACCTTCTCCCCGCTACGCGGGGCGAAGGGTAATGACGCAGGCTTTTCGTAATTACCCCTCGCCCCGCGTAGCGGGGAGAGGGTGGCCGAAGGCCGGGTGAGGGGCGTGGCCACCTGCACAAACTTGACAAGAAATAGGTGCGCATACGCGTCACTTGCGGCAAAATCCGGCGACCAGAAAAAACAGGATGGAGGAAGGATGACCAAGTTCTCTCTCAGGACCCTCGGTATCTGTATATCCCTCGTTCTCTCCCTCACGGTACTTGCCCAGCAGAAGACCATTCTCTTCGACGCCGCGCACGCGCAGACGGCCGGCAACGCCGACTGGACGCTCGACGAAGACTCGTGCGGCACCGCGCAGCGTCTCCCGACGCCCGACCAGGCGGGCATCACCTCGTCGACGGCCGAGACTTACTGGTCCGGCGCGTTCTCCGCGATGGGCGTCGACCTCGTGAAGAAAGGCTTCCACGTCGAGAGCCTTCCGGTGGGGGCGCGCATCAGCTACGGCGACGGCACCAACGCCCAGGACCTCTCGCACTACAACGTCTTCGTCATCCCCGAGCCGAACATCGCCTTCACCTCGACCGAGATCACCGCGATCCGCAACTTCGTGCAGAACGGCGGCGGCCTCTTCATGATCTCCGACCACGCCGGCGCCGACCGCAACAACGACGGCAAAGACGCCGCCGGCATCTTCAATCTGCTGATGGGGAGTCCGTCGGTCTTCGGCATCACCTTCGACGACAACTCCTCCGACACCTCGTTCGGCTGGTTCGACAACCACCCCGACGACAACTACACCAACGACACGACCTCGCCGATCGTCTGGACCGGCGCGTTCGGCGTTCCGTCGTCCGGCCGCGGCCTCGGCCTCTTCGGCTCGACGTCGATGACCGTCAGCGGCGCCGCCACGGCGCACATCTGGAAGACCGGAGTCGCCAAGGGCTCGACCACCGGCGTCACGTTCGCGACGTCGACGTACGGCACCGGCCGCGTCGCCGCCGTCGGCGACTCGTCCACCGGCGAAGACGCCACCAACTCCTGCAGCCACACGACCTACCTCGGCTACAACGATCCGAGCTACGACAACGGCCTCATTTACGCGAACGCCGTGGCGTGGCTCGCGAACGGATCGGGGAGCGGCGGCAGCGCGCCGACGGTCACCTCCTTCTCGCCGACTTCCGGCGGCACCGGGACGAGCGTCACGATCACCGGGACGAACTTCACCGGCACCACCGCCGTGAAGTTCAACGGCCAGTCGGCGACGTTCACCGTCGTCAGCTCGACCTCGATCACCGCCACCGTTCCGAACTGCTCATCGACCGGCACGATCTCCGTGACCAACGCGACCGGCACCGGCACCAGCAGCGGTACGTTCACCGTCACCGGCTGCGGCAGTTCGGCGCCGACGGTCACCTCCTTCTCGCCGACGTCCGGCGCCACCGGCACGAGCGTCACGATCACCGGGACGAACTTCACCGGCGCCACCGCCGTGAAGTTCAACGGCCAGTCGGCGACGACCTTCACCGTCGTCAGCTCGACCTCGATCACCGCCACCGTCCCGAACTGCTCGTCGACCGGCACGATCGCTGTCACCAACGCGAGCGGCACCGGCACGAGCACCGGCACGTTCACCGTCACCGGCTGCGGCTCGACGCAGCTCCTCGGCAACCCCGGCTTCGAGACCGGCAGCGCGTCGCCGTGGGTCGCCAGCGCGAGCGTCCTCAACAACTCGACGTCCGAGCCGGCGCACGGCGGTTCGTGGGATGCGTGGCTCGACGGCTACGGCACCACGCACACCGACACGCTCTACCAGCAGGTCGCGATCCCGAGCGGCAAGACGTCGGCGACGCTGACGTTCTACCTGCACATCGACACCGCCGAGACGACCACCACCACCGCGTACGAC
>DASYSN010000452.1:0-2246 GCA_036003305.1 Thermoanaerobaculia bacterium | reverse complement strand
CCGCGAAGTACAACCTGGAGCACGGCGCGTCGTTTGAGGAGTACTCGTTCGCGTGAGTCTGCTCCTTGCTGCGGTTCTCGCAACATCGCTCGGCACATCCATAGACGCGATCATCGCGACGCCGCCGTTCGATCATGCCGTCTGGGGGATCGAAGTCGAGGACGAGGTGGGCAATGTGTTGTACGCCCACGACGCGCATGTCCTGATGATTCCGGCGTCGAACCGGAAGCTCTTCTCGGCGGCGACCGATGTGAACTGCCTCGGCCTCGACGCGCGGCTCTCGACGGAGCTGTGGCTCGATGGCGATGACGTGATCCTGCGCGGCGGCGGCGATCCGTCGTTTGCGAGCGACCGTTACGCATCGCCCGGCGTCGCGCCGTTTGTCGCGGCGTTGCGCGCGCGCGGCGTCCGGCACGTGCATGACGTCATCGCGGATGTTTCGCTCTTCTCCGACCGCGTCACGGTTCCCGGGAGTTGGAAGGTCGGCAACCTGCCGGCCGACTACTCGGCGCCGGTCGACGCGCTGGCCTACGACGAGAACGTCTTCGCCGGCGAGTCGGTGCCCGATGCTGCGCTCTTCGCGGCGCAGCAGTTGCGCGATGCGCTGGTGATGGGCGGTATCCGCGTCGACGGCGCGGTAAAGCTGAATACCGCCCCGCGCGTCTGGCCGACGTTCGTCACCAGCGTGCAGTCGCCGATGCTGTTTCAGCTCCTGACGACGGTGCTGAAGAACAGCCACAACCTCTACGCCGAGATGTTGTTCAAGCGTTCGTCCGCGACCGGTTCGTACGCCGGTTCCGAGGAGCTGGAGCGGCGCTTTGCGACCGACGAGGCGCACGTCGATCCGGCCGAGTTTCACTTCGTCGACGGTTCCGGCCTCGCGCCGGACGATCTCGTGACTCCTGCCGCGATCGTGAAGGTGCTCCGCTGGATGAACGCGCCAGAGCGGCGCGGAACGTGGTGGCTGATCCTCGCGCAGCCGCGCAGCGAAGGGACGCTCCGCTACCGCTTGCCCGATCTCGCAGGCCGAATGATCGGTAAGACCGGCTCGCTCAACGGCGTCAACGCGCTCAGCGGCATCGTGCGCGGCAGCGACGGGAAGTATCGCTACTTCTCGATCATCCTGAACCACCACCTCGCCAACACGCGCGACGCGCTGCACGCGTTGGATGCCATCGCCGAGGAAATCGCGAAGTTTTGACCACCGTCATCCTGAGCCGGCGTAGCGCGGCGAAGGATCTCCAGATGCGCCGCTCGAGCCACGTGCGGCGAAACTTGAGATCCTTCGCCGTCTACGCGGCTCAGGATGACGGGGGCACGCGCGCGAAATCCTCGCCCCACAACGTGAACGACGTGACGTTGCCGTCGTCGCCGAGGTGGAACGTGACCTCCTCGTCGAGATCGTTCGCGTCATCGACGGCGGAGAAGGTGTCGAACTGCCAGTGGGTCATCGGCGTGTTGATGCGCTGCCAGTGAACGACGAGCGCGCCGTTCTCGAGGCCGATCGTCACCGGCCCGTACGCCGGGTGCGAGTACGTTCCGGCGTAGGCGGCCAGCTCGCGCGACGGGTGCGTGTCGGTGCGGCGTTTCGCTTCGCGTTCCTTCTTGCGCTCGAGCGCCTTCTCGTCGCCCTTTTTGTCGGCGGCGAGGAATGCGGCGTCCCAGTCGCGCGTCCCGCGGCCGAGGATCATGTCGGCGACGGCATTGCGGATGGCGATGCCGGCGTAGCCGCGGCCGGCGTTGATCATCACGGCGATCCCAGCATGCTCCTTCGGCAGGAGCGTGACCTGCGTGCGATAGCCGTTGATCGCGCCGGCATGGGAGATGAGTAGATCGCCGCGGTAATCCTGGACGTTCCATCCCATCGCATACGACTTCACGTTCGTCTCGAGGTCGACGTCGGCATCGGGTTTGAGCACGAACTGCGGCGTCTTCGTCTCGTTCAGCGCTTCGGCGGAGATGAGGCGCTTGCCGTCGATCACGCCGTCGGCGAGCTGGAAGCGGAGCCACTGCGCCATGTCGCGCGCGTTCGACTTGATGTCCCCCGCGCCGCCGATGTTGTCGATGTTCGCGTACGGCTGGACCGAGATCGTCTGCGTCTTCGAGCTCCACTGATGGCCGGTCGCGTGATTCGGCGCCGCCAGGAACGCCTCCGACGACGTGATCGTCGACGTCATGCCGAGGGGATCGAAGATGCGCGTCTTGCGGAACGTGTCGAACGGCATCTTCGCGGCGGCGCCGGCGGC
>DASYSN010000451.1:0-3010 GCA_036003305.1 Thermoanaerobaculia bacterium | reverse complement strand
CGGCTTCTTTGAGATCGCGCGGCCCATCGTCGACTCCGGGGAGGCAGTGATGGTGAATATCGATCACTACGGCTTCACTGCGGCCTTACGGGCCGCGGGGCGCGGCGCTTCCGGCTCGTAGTAGTCGTAGTAGTTCTTCTTGTACGTGTACCCGTACTGCTGGAGGTCGAGGTTGTTGAGCAGCGCGCCGAGGACCGGGATGTTGCTCGCGCGGAGCTTCTCGGCCGCGCGCTGCACGAGGTCACGCGGCGTGTTGCCGCCGTGGACGGTGAGCACGACGCCGTCGGCCTTCGACGACAGCACGATGGCGTCGGTCACGGCCATGACGGGGGGCGAGTCGAAAATGACGTAGGCGAAGCGGCCGCGCATCTCGGCGATGAGGTGCTTCATGCGGTCGGAAGCGAGCAGCTCCGAGGGGTTCGGCGGCGTCGGGCCGGAGAGGATGACCGAGAGGTTCGGCACTTCGGTCGGCTGGATGACGTCCTCGACGCTGATGTTCGCGGCGAGGTAGTTCACCAAGCCGAGGTTCATCTTGTCGCGGAAGACCTTCTGGATGCGCGGACGGCGCAGGTCGGCGTCGATGAGGAGCACCGGCTTGCCCATCTGGGCCAGGACTGTCGCGAGGTTGATCGAGGTGGTGGTCTTCCCTTCGCGCGCGAAGGTCGAGGTGATGACCATGACTTTCGGCGAGTTCGCCGAAGCCAGGAGGAGCGACGTGCGGAACGCGCGGTACGCCTCCGCGATCGGCGAACGGCTGTCGCGGAACGGGATGAGCTCGACGTTCGGCGCCGGCGCGTCTTCTTTCTCCTCCTCGACCACGCGGAGGCGCGACGGCCCGAGGTAGCGGTAGGCGTAGGAGGAGTTGTTGACCGACGCGGCGGCCGGGATGACGCCGAGCGAGGCGTAGCGCGTGACGCGCTCGAGCTCTTCCGGCGTCTTGATGGAGCGGTCCATGTACTCGAGGAAGAAGATCGCGGCGAGTCCGAGGATGATCCCGAGCGGGAAAGCGCTCTGGAGGTTCTTCTTCATCGTCACGTTGAAGCGGCCGCCCGGAAGCAGAGCGTGCTCGACGACGTGGATGTTCGAGCTGTTCGACCCGCGCAGGCGTGAGGTCACCTCGGTGTCGTTCAGGCGCTTCATGAGCTGGTCGAGCAGCGTGCGCTTGCTCTCGATGACGCCGCGCAGATCGGTGTAGGTGAAGGCGTTCGCGTTGAGCTTGAGCGTCTCGCGCTTCTGGTCGTCGAATGCGTTGTGCATCGACGCCTCGCGCGCCTGCGCCGCGAGCATCTCGGAGCGGGAGTTCGACTTCGCTTTTTCGTACGCGTCGTTGAGGGCCGACTGGCGCGACTGCTTCGTCTTCTCGATCTGGGCGCGGAGCGCGACCATGTCCGGCGCGTCCGGCCGGTAGACGCCGAGTTTCTGCGCGTAGTCGCGCTGCAGGTGGTTCTCTTCCTCCGTGAGCCGGCCGACGAGCGGATCGTTGCCCGCGACGCCCTCCGGGTTCGCGTTCAGCATCGTCTGGTACGCGGCTTCTTTCTGGATGCGGTCGTTCGACGCCGCGGTCAGGTCGGTGTTGAGCTGCGTGAGCTTCTGGACGGTGACGTTGCTGGCGTCGGTGGTCGAGATGATGCCCTTGCTCTCGCCATACTTCGTCAGCTGCTGCTGCGCGTCGTCGATGTCAGCTTTCACGCCGGCGATCTGGCGCGTGAGGAAGTCGCTGGCCTGCCGGGTGGCGTCGAGCTTCTTCTCGACGTTCATCCGCATGTACGAATCGGCGAGCCCCTCCGCCACCTTCTGCGCCAGCTTCGGCGAGTTGGCGATGTAGGAGACGTCGACGAGGTTCGTTCCATGGACCGGTTCGACGGTGATGCTGCCGAGCATGGCTCCCGCCATGCCGCCGCGGATCTGGTCGATCTCCGCGGGCGTCTTCCCGGCGATCCCGGCGGGGTAGAAATCGGGGTCGCTGAGGAGGTTGTGTTCCTTGATGGTGCGGTCGGCGAGTCCGCGGCTCTTCAGCAGGTAGTACTGCGTCTGCATGAACTCCTGGTCGGACGCCTCGATGCCGAAGAGGTCTTCAACGGTGAGCTGGTTCGGGTTCTCGCGCTCGATCTGGATCGACACCGACGACTTGTAAAGCGGGGTCGAGAAGTAGCTGGCCAGGAAGGTACCGACCATCACCACGACGAGGATCGCCAGCGCGATCTTCCATCGTTTGTAGATGATGTTCCAGTAATGGGAGAGGTGGACTTCCTGGGAAGTATTCAGATCCATCGAGTTTGCCGCTTACGGTTAAAAAACGCTTTCTTTGATGTAAATCGTATCGCCGTCCTGGAGCGGAACGTCTTTCCCGTTTCCTTCGGCGATGCGCTTCCAGTTCGCCGAGAGGGTCTTCGACTTTCCGGATTCGTTACGTGTGATTCGTGCGAGCCTGCCGGCGCGGTCGGTCGGACCGCCGGCGGCCGCGATCGCCTGAAGGAGCGAGGGATTCTGCGTCCGGTGCAGCTCGATCTTCCCCGGGTGGGTTACTTCCCCAAACACGAAGACGGTGAGCGGAACTTCGACAGGAACGTTGATGACGTCGTTCGGCGCCAGCGGCAGGTTGAGGTCGGGGTTGCCGCTCACCATCAGGTCGTCGATGTCGACGGCGATCTGTTCGCTGAGACCGTTGGCGCCGGTGCGGATGACGTAGAGCTTTTTCCCGTATCCGGGAGCGAGGCCGCCCGCTTCGGTCAGCGCCTGGATGAGCGTCAGATTGCTCCCGCCGACATTGCCCGGCCGCGTCACGGCGCCGACGACAGAGATCGGCTTGTTGCCGAACTGGGTGATCTGGACGCTCACGTCGGCCTTGTTCAGAACGCGCGCTTCGAGCACCTGCTGAATGCGCTGCTCGGCCTGGCGCTGGGTCATCCCGCTGATCACGATCTTGCCGACCGTCGGCAACGTGATCGCGCCCTCGTCGCTGACGGTAGCGGTGACGTTGAGCTTGTCGTCCTGAACGACTTTGACGTCA
>DASYSN010000450.1:0-5290 GCA_036003305.1 Thermoanaerobaculia bacterium | reverse complement strand
AGGTCGCCGAAGATGTGGCGCTTCTTCTGGTAGTACGTGATCACCGCGTCGCCCGGCGGGTTGTTGCCGACGAACTGCGCGTCGCCCGGCACCCAACCGCCCTGGCCGAAGATGCGCTGCACCGCGGGCGTCGACTGCAGGAACTCCGCTTCCTTCGCCATGACGTCGGGCGTGAGGGCGCGGAGCGGCGTGATGTCGTCGACGATCCAGATGCCGCGGCCGTGCGTGGCGATGATCAGGTCGTTGTCGCGCGGATGGATGGCGATGTCGCGCACCGCGGCGCCGATCGGCATGTCGCCGCCCTTGTACTGCGCCCAGTGCTTGCCGTCGTCGATCGAGATCCAGAGACCGTGCTCGGTGCCGACGTAGAGCAGGTGCGGATCGACGAGGTCCTCTCGGACGACGTGCGCGTAGCCGTTCACCGGCGAGTTTCCGGCGATGAGCGGGGTCCACGAAGCGCCGAAGTCGGTCGTCTTGTAGGCGTACGGCTTCATGTCGCCGGTCATGTGCATGTCGACCGTGACGAACGCCGTCCCTTCGTCGAAGTGGCCGGCGTCGATGTACGAGATCCACGCGTCGGGCGCGAGCTGGAGGTTCTTGGTCAGGTTCGTCCAGCTCTTCCCGCCGTCGCGCGTGAGCTGGACGTTGCCGTCATCGGTTCCGACCCAGACCACGTCCTTGTTCTTCGGCGACTCCGCGATCGCGTAGATCGTGTTGTTCGTCTCGGCCGACGAGTTGTCGACCGTGACGCCGCCCGACTGCTCCTGAAGTTGCTTCTGCGGATTGTTCGTCGTCAGGTCGGGGGAGATGCGCTCCCACGTCTGGCCGTGGTCGCGGGTGCGGAAGAGGTACTGCGAGCCGAGGTAGACCGCGCCGGTGGGACTGACATGGATCGGCGCGTTCCAGTTGTAGCGGAGCTTCCCTTCCTTGTAGTTCGGGAGCGGCTTGATCCCTCGGACCTCGTGCGTCTTGCGGTTGACGCGGGCGATGTCGCCGCCCTGCGACTCGGTGTAGAGGTAGTCGTTGTCGGTCGGGTCGGTGAACATCCAGAAGCCGTCGCCGCCGTACATGTTTTCCCACTGCGCGTTGGTGATGCCGCCGGGGTACTGCGAATCGCCGACCCAGGAGCTGTTGTCCTGCAGGCCGCCGTAGACGTGGTACGGCTGATCCATGTCGACGCTCACGTGGTAGAACTGCGAGACCGGCAGGTTGTCGGCCTTCCACCAGCGGTTGGCGCCGTCGTACGAGTACCAGAGGCCGCCGTCGTCGCCTGCGATGAGGCGGTCCGTGTTCTGCGGATCGATCCAGACGGTGTGGCAGTCGCCGTGCGCGGCGCCGCCGACGACCGTGAAGCTCTTGCCGCCGTCGTTGCTGGCGACGAGCACGAGATCGGGCTTGTAGATCTTGTCGGGGTTCTTCGGGTCGACGATGAGGTTGGCGAAGTAGAACGGCCGCCAGATCATGTACTGCGAGCGGTCGCGCTTCGACCATGTCTTGCCGCCGTCGTCGGAGCGATAGAGCGCGTTTTTCGGCGGCTCGGCCTCGATGAAGGCGTAGACGATGTTCGGGTTCGACGGCGCGACGGTGACCGCCACGCGGCCCCACGGCTTGCTCGGCAGCCCCGCCGCCGACTTGTCGTCGAGCGAGCTCCAGGTGGCGCCGCCGTCGGTCGACTTCATGAGCGCGCTGCCGCTCGGCGCGTTCGGGCCGTCGCCGCCGCTGCGGAACGTCCACGCTTTCCGCCGGAAGTCCCACAGGCCGGCGTAGAGCGTCTTCGGGTTCGACTGGTCGAACGAGATCATCGAGCAGCCGGTCGACGCGTTCGATCCCTTCAGCACCTTGTTCCAGCTCTTGCCGCCGTCGGTCGTCTTGTAGACGCCGCGGTCGTCGCTGTCGCTCCAGAGCTTGCCCGGGACGCAGGCATAGACGGTGTTGGTATCGGTCGGATCGATGAGGATCTTCGCGATGTGCTCCGAATTCGGAAGACCGACGTTGGTCCAGTTGTCGCCGCCGTCGGTCGACTTGTAGATGCCGTCGCCGATCGAGACCGAGTTGCGCATCCACGCCTCGCCGGAGCCGACCCAGACCACTTTCGGGTTCTTCGGATCGATGGCGACGGCGCCGATCGACTGCACCGGCTGTTTGTCGAACACCGGCTTGTAGGTCGTGCCGCCGTTGACCGACTTCCAGACGCCGCCGCTGGCGGCGCCGACGTAGATCGTGAGGCGGTCGCCTTCATGGACCGCGTCGACGGCGGAGATACGTCCCGACATCGCGGCGCTGCCGATGTTGCGCGCGCCGAGGCCGGAGATGGTGTCGGAATCGAACTTGGCGCTCGATGTCTGGGGGGCCGTCTGCGCGAGCGCGGAGCCGGCAACGAAAAGAGTGGCGATGAGGAATCGCGTTGCTTTCATCTGTCTATCTCTCCACCGGCGGTTTCTTCGGTTCGGTCGCGGGCGGTTTCTTCTGCTGCTTCTCCTGCTGCGTCTTCGGCTGCATCTGCGAGGCGTCGGCCGGCTGGCCTTCGCGCTGCGCTTCCGGCTTGCCGGCGGCGGAGGGCTGGATGAAGCGCGCGTCCGCGATGCTCGAATTCGCCGTGAACTTGTCGTACGTGATCTTCCCCTTCTGCGGGGAGCCCTTCGGGCCGCTCTCGATCGACCACGGGAAGTAGACGCCGTTGACCTCTTTGTAGTCGCCGAGGGACGACTCGAACTCGCGCTCGGCGCCGCGGATCATCCGCTTCGTCTCGATCTTGATCGGAACGTAGTAGTCGGTGTCCATGTAGTAGTAGCGGACCTCGCCGTTGGCCATGGTGACCTTCAGCTTGTAGGCGTCCGTTCCCTCGACCGGCTCGGTACCGGCGTATTCGACCTTGTTCCCCTTCTCGGCGTAGTTGACGAGCGGGCCGTCGAAGTCGGCGTCGGCGATGATGTCCTTCAGCTCGTCCTCACCGAGCGGCTCGGGGTCTTTCTTCCCCTGCCACGGCTCGATCTTCCAGCCGGTCTTGCCGTCGTACGCGGTGACGCCGTCCATCCCCTGGATGAGGAAGTCCTCGCGGACCAGGTTCGGGCGCTTGTTCTCCTGGGTGACGCGCGCTTCGAATCCGCCGCCTCCCGTGAACTTGCCGCTCCGCTGCAACGTCTTCAGAGCATTGATCTTGTCCATTCCGCCGATCGCCTTGACGTACTTGCCGACGATCTCGTCGGCCGTCTGCGCGGATGTCGACAGCGGAATGGAGAACAGCACGAGTGCCGTGAGTGCGAGAAAGCCTCTGCGCATGTCTTCTCCTTTGTTGGTTCGGGACGAGTGCGGGCGGATCATACCCACGGACGGGAAATACGTGGGTGGGTTGGGGGAGGGTTGTGACGGAAGTGTTAACACGAGTTGCCGGTGGCCGGTTGCCGGTCGCCAGAGGAGATCCGGCCACCGGCTACCGGCGACTCGTCAGACCACGGCCGCCTCATCAATGGTCACCCGTCCTGCATCCGCGTCCACGGTTCCGAGTACGCCGATCGGAATCGTGAGTTTCTGTTCGATGTGTCCAAAGGAGAGGCCGGAGAGCGCGGGATAGGAAGCGTTGCCGAACCGGTCGCGCAGGATGTCCTCGACGCTGAAGCTGGGTCCGGTGATCTTGCAGTCGCTGCAGCGGCCCCAGACGAAGGCGGCGAGGTGGTCGAGTTTTCCGGCGAGGGCCAGCGTCGTCAGCATGCGGTCGATGCGGTACGGCTCTTCGTGGACGTCTTCGAGGAAGAGGATCGCGCCGCTGGTCTCGACCTCGTACGGAGTGCCCATGAGCGAGTGCACCATGGTGAGGTTGCCTCCGACGAAGCGGCCGCTCGCTTTGCCGCCGGCGAGCTTGACGAGGCGGTTGGTGCGGTCGACCAGCTCGTTCGGTTTCTTCGACGGCGGCGCGAGCTCCCCGGCGGGGGCGGCGGTCATCACGACGCGCCGGAAGTTCTCGAGACTGTACGGCTCGAAGGTCGAACCGCCGACCGGGCCGTGGAACGTCACGATGCCGCTCTTCTTGTGGATCGCGTTGAGGAGCGCCGTGATGTCGCTGAATCCGAGGATGACTTTCGGCTTGCGGGCGATGAGGTCGTAGTCGAGGTAGGGGAGGAGCCGCGGCGAGCCCCAGCCGCCGGTGAAGCAGATGACGCCCGCGACCTTGTCGTCGGCGAACATTTTGTTGATGTCGTCCGCGCGATCGCGGTCGTGACCGGCGAGGTAACCCCAGCGGTCGTACGCGTGCGCACCGATGAGGACCTCGAACCCGATCGCCTTCAGTTGATCGCGCGCGAACGCGATCTCGTCGCCGGTGAGCTCCGCGCTGGCGGGGAGCACGAGGCCGACCGTATCGCCTGGCGCGAGCCGCTTCGGCTTCTGTGTGGCGCCGGCAATCTTGCCGGCGGCCATCGTCGGCGCGGCGATGGCGAGAGTCGCGAGGGAGAGCTTTGCGAAGTCGCGGCGGTCGAGCATGAACCGCATTTCACCACAGAGGCACAGAGAACTCAGAGAGCCTCTGTGCCTCCGTGGTGAGCTTGCTTACTTCGAATTCGGCGATTGAATCTGGATGCTGCCGCCGCCGAGGACCTGCGGATTCGCGGAGTCGATGTCGTCGGACGTGCCGAGAACGTTGTCGTAGACGACGTCACCGGTGTCGGTGTTCCAGATCTTGATGCGGAACTTGTCGGGACCCTGGGCGTTGCCGCCCTTCATGTCGCCGTCGGTGGCGGTCAGGAGGAAGCCGAACGTGCCGTCGGTATTCGCGATCGTGCCGAGGCCCTTGTACTGCGCCTTGTTGCCGGCGATCACCAGCCAGTCGTACGACATGCTGACGAAGTAGAAATTCGCCGCGGTGAACTGGAACTGCGTGTTGCCCTGCGGGTGCTGCTGCCCTTTCACATACTTCGAGACGAAGCCGAAGTTCGCTTTGCCCGTGAGCGTCGGATCGGCGACGTACGCACCGGCAGGCGACGTGATCCAGCCGCCGCCGGTGACGAAGCCGACGTTCGGGTCGAAGACGACGACGTACTGGAAGTCGCCGCTCGCCGAGCCGCCGTCATCATCAGTCACGGTGACCGTCACGTGATAGACGCCTGTCGCCGAGAACGTGTGCGTTGCGGAGCACGTACCCGCCGAGCACGAGGCGGTCGACGTCGTGTTGTCGTCCCACGTGAAGAGCGCCGACTGCGTGTCGGCCGAGCCGGCGTCGCTGTAGTTGACATGGATCGTCGCGGTCGCGCCGGTGAGCGGGAGAGGAGCGGTCGGACCGGTGACCGCGGAGATCACC
>DASYSN010000449.1:0-16466 GCA_036003305.1 Thermoanaerobaculia bacterium | reverse complement strand
CCTCCCGGAGACCCTCGGCGCGTACCGCGTTCACCGCTCGGGATCATGGACGCGGCTGAGTGAGGAAAAGAAGATAACGAACGTCCTCGACACGTACGACGCGTTCGACTCCGCCCTGTCGCATCGGTATTCGGCGCGGATCGCGAAGGCGCGAAACCGGAGCGTCTACGGTCTCTACCTCGTCAGGATGGCGGCAGGTGAACGCGAGTCAGCCGGGACGCTGGTGCGAGATGCGTTGCGAAGGAAATTCGATATCCGGCTCTGGTGCTGCGTGAACGCACCTCCCATCGAACGCTGGCTTTTTCGGAACCTCTGGCGGGCGTCAGGGCTTCTCTCCGGACGCGCACGCGTTCGCAACCGGCCGCTCCACCGCGCTCGCCGCTACATCGCCTCCCATCAGTGGAGGGCGGCGATGAAGTCCTTGCTTACTTCGGAATGAGATCGCTGCTCATCAACTGGGTCTATTTCCGTCCAGTCGGCCACGTCGTCGAAGCGTTGCGGCTGGCGGCCGGTTTTGCGGCGGCGGATCCGGAGCTCGAGATCTCGTTGCTCCTCAACGCCGAGTCGCCGCTCGAATTGGCGGAGTGCGTTCCGGAGATTGCGCACGTCTATGCGGCCGACGTGCGGCAGGCCATTCCGGGCGACTTGCCGCGTGACTGGGACTACGTCTTCACCGACCCGCGAGCCGCTACCGGGCGTGAGTCTCGGGATCTCGACCGCTTTCACGAGGCGTTCAGAAAGTGGGTGCACGCGAAGGCCGTGAATCGTGGGTGGGACGTCGAGACGCTTCCAGCCCGCGCCGTCACGCCGCTGCATCTCCGTCTGCCCGACGCTGTCCGACGTCGAGCCGCCGAACTTCTCCCGGACATCTCCGCGCCTCGTTTGAGTGTGCTGCCGGCGGCCGGCAGCCAGATGCGAACGCCGTCGCTCGAGTTCTGGTCGGCGCTGTTCGCGGAGTTCTTCGACCGCCACGGCGATGGCGAAATCGTGCTGTTGGGCAGCTTCGACCAATCGAGAAGCTTCACACGCGGCATCACGCGCGAAGACGTGCGGACGCTGACGCGGCGCTTCCCGCACGTTCATGACGCATTCGATGCCGGACTCCTGCAGCAACTCGCCATGGCGGAACGTTGCCGGCTGCACATCTCGCCGCATTCGGGGATGTCGTTCGCGGTGCAGGCCGTCGGCGTTCCATGGCTCGCCCTCGCGGCCCAGCAGTGGTACGAGTACCTTCTCAACGGCGTGCCGCTGGTTTCTGTTTTCCCTGATTGCCCTCTATACCCCTGCTATCGCGAGATGTACGACGACTGCGCCGAGCGGATACGCCGCGGCGTGCGTACGCCGTGCATCGAAGATGCGGCACTCCTGGCGAAGCTGCCGGCGATCGTCTCTTCGATGGAGGCGCTGCTGGCAGGATCGATCAACTATCGCGACGCGGCGCTCGCGCACGAGGCGGCACTCGCGAAGCTTCTTGGTCCGGAGTCGATCGTAGACTGGCCCGAGGTCGTCGCGGATGGCTATCTCTTCTGAGACGTCCATGATGAGACATCCATGATGCGCCGTCTGCTGCACGACTGGCTTCCGCCCGCAATCTCGCGATTTCTCCGGCGCCTGCGCCGCGGGAAGCAGGAGCCGGAGTGGCAAGTCGCGCCGGATGGCTGGACGACGCCGACGAGAGGATGGAACGTCGAAAGCGTCGCCGCGGTGCAGGCGCGCCGCTGGCCCGCGTATATCGACGCCATCGCCGGAACGCGGCCGCTCACGATTCCGCACGAGACGGACACGGGACACATGGTCGACATCACCGGTCATAACGCGGCGATGATGCTCGGCTACGTTCTGCTGCTCGTTTCAGGCAATGCGAAAGAGCTCTCGGTGCTCGATTGGGGCGGCGGTCTCGGTCATTACGCGGCGCTCGCCAAGGCTCTCGCGCCCGGCATCGCCTTTGACTACTCGATCTGGGACGTCCCGCTCCTGACCGCCGCGGGCAGAGCGACGCAGCAGGACGTGCGGTTCATCGAGTCGCGCGACGACGCATTGGCCCGGCGGTATGACCTGGTCATCGCGAGCAGCTCGCTGTGGTACGAGTCCGACTGGCGCTCCGTGGCCGCCGATCTCGCGCGCTGCGGTGACTATGTTTATCTGACTCGCATGGCGTTCGTTTCGAATACCCAGTCGTTCACGGCGATTCAGCGGCCGGTGCGCGGCGCGAGCTACATGACCGAATACATCTGCTGGATTTTCAATCGCGACGAATTCGTATCGCACCTGGCCGGCTGCGGATTGGAGCTCGTCCGCGAGTTCCTCATGGAGGACGGTCCGGTCATCGGCGGCGCCGGCGAGCAGCCTGTCTATCGCGGCTTCCTTTTCCGCCGCCGCGAGACGAGCCGCGCCTGAATGACGATCGATCTCCACATCGTCACGCCGTGTATCCGGATCGGCAACCTGCCGGCGATTGCTCGGTCGATCCTTTCCGCGACGGTTCCCGACGATGTGCTCATTCACTGGCTCGTGGTGCTCGACGATCGGTTCGGTCTCGACCTCGAGCCGGCCCGCGAGGCGGCGGCGGGCGTCCCCCGAGCGGTGGTGGAGCTCGCACGCGCGGCGGGACCGGGAGAGTACGCGTCGTGCAATCAGGCGCTCGAGCAGATCCGGGACGGCTGGATCATCTTCATTGACGACGACAACCTCCTCCATCCGGCTCTCCCGAAACGGCTCTCGGAAGTCCTTCGAAGCCGGAGCGGCGTCGGGGCCGTCGTCTACGACCAGGATCTGGGCGACAGTTTCCGGCGCGCGTCGCCGCGCAACACGCGGGTCGGCAAGATCGACTCCGCCCAGTTCGCCGTTTCGCGAGAGCTCGTCGGCGGACACCGTTTCGAGGTTTACGCTCCGTCAGCCGATGGCCTCTTCATCGAGCGGCTTTACGCGACGACGCCGGAGCGATTCGTCTTTCTTTCCGAAGTACTGGCGTCATACAACGTCCAAACGCCAGGCGAGTTCGGAAGGGGAAAGCTCCGGAGACTCTCGCGCGGGCCATTACCGGCCGCGCATACCGCGGGCAGCTTGTACTTTCATGCGACCGCCGACGTGGGAGACGTACGACTCTCGTCCGGAGGGGATCGGCTGTTTCTCCCTTGCGGCACCGCGCTTCGCGCGCCCGCACTCGACGGCAGGCAACGGATCGAAGGCGTGGCCTGGATGGACGCCGGAAGTCGAACGGGCGGCCGCATTCGCATCTGCGTCAGCGGGCGACTGATCGCCGAAGTCGACCTTCCGGCTGCGCCGTTCTGGGTGTTTCGGTGGTTGCCGCCACCCCTGTACCGCATCCTCTCTCGGATCACGCGACGCCGCATCCGCTTCTCGGCTGTATTCGACGCGAAGAGCGGCGAGGAAATCGAGATCTTCCACGATTCCCTCTCAGAACGAGTAGCCGAACATCTCGATGTCGGCAGCGAAATGATCGGAGACGAGTCGCTTCGATCGGTCGCTGTAATACGTCCGGTAATCGTCGTGGAATGAGCGGTTCCGGTGCGGGACGGTGGCGCGGATTCCGATCCGTTCGAATACCTTCTGCGCATCGCACTCCAGATTCTCGAAGCGGCCGACGAAGTCGACGAGGAGCGTTCCCGATTCGTCGGTGACGAAGTCCCTTTGGAGATGCTTGTCGGACGACACGCGCCACTCGATGTATTCGTCGAACGAGAGCGGAGCGACGATGTGATGCTGCGGATGCCGCCGCAGTTCGCGCATGTAGTGATAGAGCGAGACCTGCCAATCCCAAGGGTTCCGGACGAACGCGAACTTGAAACAGCTCTCGAACAGGTCGCGCGGAATCGCTTCCCGGACGTCGCGTGCCGAGACATGATCGGGGAGCGGCGCGATGGCCGGCGTTCGGAGGCCGACGCGTTCGAGGATCCGCGCCGGCAGCGGCTCGCGCGCGTAAGGACGAAGGGCATGGGTGAGGCTGGTCCCGGCCGTCTTGTAAATATGGATGAAGATGAAGCGGTGACGGAGCGAGAGCAGCATTGCGGCTAGGGTAGCGTGTATTCTCCCGGTCGTGCCGCTCTCCGCGCGCGGTTGCGTCATCTGGCTGACAGGTCTCTCCGGTTCGGGCAAGACCACGATCGCGCAGCTCCTTGCACGGGAGCTGGCGGACGCCGGCCGTCCGGCCTACGTGCTCGACGGCGATCGCCTCCGGGCCGGCCTCAATTCCGATCTCGGTTTCACTCCTGCCGATCGCGCCGAGAACATCCGGCGCGCCGGCCACGTCGCCGCCCTCTTCGCCGATGCGGGCGTCGTGGCCATCGCCGCGTTCATTTCGCCGTACCGACGCGATCGCGAGGCGGCGCGCGCCGCCGCTGCCGCTGATTTTCTGGAGGTCTATCTCGACACTCCGATCGAGGTCTGCGAACGCCGGGACGTGAAGGGTCTCTACAAACGCGCGCGAGCGGGTGAGATCGCTGACTTCACCGGAGTTTCCGCGCCGTATGAGCCGCCCGAGCATCCCGATCTGCGCATCGACACGTCCAACACGACTCCCGACGATGCGGTGAATGCCATCCTCGAACTCCTCGGAGCCGTGGTGCGGTGACGCGTTTTCTCCTCCCGCATCTCCGCCAGCTCGAATCCGAGAGCATCCACATCCTCCGCGAGACGGCGGCGAGCTTTCGCAATCCCGTGCTCCTCTATTCGATCGGGAAGGACTCGTCGGTCCTGCTCCATCTGGCGCGCAAAGCCTTCGCGCCGGCGAAGATCCCGTTCCCGCTCCTCCACGTCGATACCGGCTGGAAGTTCCGGGAGATGATCGCCTTCCGCGACGTGCTCGCCGCCACGGGCGAGGTCGATCTTCGGGTCTGGACGAACGCCGAGGGGCAGGCAAGCGGGATGAACCCGTTCGAGCACGGGCAGCATTACACGCACGTCATGAAGACGGTCGCGCTTCGGCAGGCGATCGACCACTACGGCTTCGACGCCGCGATCGGCGGTGCGCGTCGCGATGAAGAGGCGAGCCGTTCGAAGGAGCGCGTCTTCTCCGTCCGCGGCCCGCAGCACGACTGGAATCCGCGGAGACAGCGGCCCGAGCTCTGGAACCTCTACAACACCACCCTCGGCAAAGGGGAGACGATGCGGGTCTTTCCGCTCTCCAACTGGACCGAGATCGACGTCTGGTCGTACATCGGGATGGAGCGGATTCCGGTCGTTCCCCTCTACTTCGCCCAACAGCGGCCGGTCGTCGAACGCGACGGCGTGCTCCTCATGGTCGACGACGACCGCTTTCCCCTTCGCTCCGCCGAAGAGGTCTCGCGTCGCAACGTCCGCTTTCGCACCCTCGGCTGCTACCCGCTGACGGGCGCGATCGAATCCGATGCCACCACGATCGCCGACGTCATCGAAGAAACGATGAGCGCGAACGTCTCCGAACGCCAGGGGCGCGTCATCGACTACGACGAGGGCGTATCGATGGAGGACAAGAAGCGCGAGGGGTACTTCTGATGGGCTTCGTCGAGTCGTATCAAAACCTCGAGCTGCTGCGCTTTCTCACCTGCGGCAGTGTCGATCACGGAAAGTCGACGCTCATCGGGCGCCTTCTCTACGACAGCCGCAGCGTTCCTGACGATCAGGCTGCCGTGGCGCGCCGCCACACCGCACGCTACGGGAGCGGCTCGACCGATCTCGATTTCGCCATGCTCGTCGACGGCCTTCGCGCGGAGCGGGAGCAGGGGATCACGATCGACGTCGCCTACCGTTACTTCGCGACCCCGAAGCGGAAGTTCATCATCGCCGACGCGCCGGGACACGAGCAGTACACCCGCAACATGGCGACGGGCGCCTCGCACTGCGACCTCGCGCTCGTCCTCGTGGACGTGCGTGAGGGGATCGTCGAGCAGACCCGGCGTCACGCATTCATCGCTGCGCTACTCGGCATCCGTCACATGGTCCTCGCCGTCAACAAGATGGATCTCGCTGACTTCGACGAGCGGCGTTTCGACGAGGTCCGGCGCGACTTCATCGACTTCTGCACGCGCCTGGAGGTGACCGACGTCGAGTTCATTCCGATCTCGGCGTCGAATGGCGACAACCTCGTCGAACGTAGCGCGGCGATGCCGTGGTATCGCGGCCGGCCGTTGCTCGACTACCTCGAAACCGTTCACGTGGCGAGCGATCGCAATTTGATCGACCTCCGCTTCCCGGTCCAGATGACGCTCCGCTCCGGCGAGACCCGCCACCTCGCCGGCACGATCGCCTCGGGGGTCGTGCGCGTGGGCGACGAGGTGGCCATCCTGCCGTCGCTTCGCCGCGCCCACATCGAATCGCTCGCGGTGGGCGGCGAGAGCATTTCCGAAGCGTTCGCTCCGATGGCCGTGACGGCAACGCTCGACCGCGACGTCGATGTCTCGCGCGGCGACCTCGTGGCGCACGTGCGGAACGTCCCGGCGGTCGAGCGGGAGCTCGAGGCGATGGTCGTTTGGATGAGTGAGTCGCCGCTCGCCGCCGGCAAGGAATACCTTCTGAAACATGCGACGGCGTCGGTTCCGTGCAGAGTCTCCGACGTTCGGTATCGCGTCGACGTCCAGGAGCTGCGCCACCACTCGGCCGCGCAGCTCGCGCTCAACGAGATCGGACGCGTTCGCATCGCTACGGCGCGGCCGGTCGCGTTCGACTCCTACGTCCGCAATCGCGCGATGGGATCGTTCATTTTCATCGATCGGCTGACGAATGCGACGGCGGGCGCCGGAATGATCCTCGACCGCGAGGAGGCCGATGAGCCCGCGCCGCGGAAGCTGCGTCGTGCCGCTGCGTCGCGCGTTCTCAGAAAGCGCGGCACCACAGCTCCAACACGAGCAGGGGGAACGCGAGCAACATCTGGCGCCGCCGCGGCGACGCGAACTTCCTGAGCAGTTTTCGGTCGATCAAGCCGCTTGCCGCCAGCCGGCCGTCGATCAGCTTTTCGCCGTGCCTCGCGAAGACTTCCGCGCGCCATTCGACAGCCGGTGGACGAAAGCCGCGCTTGGGGCGGGCGAGAACCGCAGCCGGGACGAGGTCGCGCGCGGCTTCGCGCAGCCACGTTTTCGGCGGCAACCTCACATCGGACGAGTGCTTGCGGAGACCGATCACCGTCTCGACGAGCCGGTGATCGAGGAACGGATTGCGCGGCTCGACCGAGTACGACATCGAGAGGCGGTCGGCCTGCGCGAGGCCGTTGCAGCGGAGATACGTCTCACAGATGAGCGACGTGATCGCAATGTCGGGATGCTCGCGATCGAACGGGCGCGTGAAGACGCTCGCGGCGTCATCGCCCCAAAGCCGCTCGGCCGCCTCGTATTGCGGCGTCAGTTCGTAGAAGACGAGTCGGTTCTTGCGTCGCGTCTTCTTCGCCGCGTCGACGACCCACGGATATCCCCAGAAAAGCTCATCGCCGCCCTGACCCTGCAGGAGCACTTTCGTCCCGGTCTCGTGTGCCGCCCACGCCACCGCCGCGTACCCCGCCGCCGCGATGTCGGCGATCGGATCGTCCTGCCGCGCGACGAGATCCTCGAACGTCGACGCGACGTCGGACGCCTGCAACTCGACGCGGGTGAACGGCAGCGCGAGGGCGCGCGCCGTCTCCTTGGCGAATCCTGACTCGTCGTTGTCGGGACGTCCCGGATAACCGACGCTGATGCAGCGCGCGATCCCTTTCTTCGCCACGAGCGCAGCAATCGCCGTCGAGTCGAGACCGCCGCTGAGCGCGATTCCGACCGGCACGTCCGACCGCACCACGATGTCCGCGATGTCGTCGAGTCTCTCGCGGACGGCGATGACCGGATCCGTCGCGATCGGCGGCGCGTCTTCGATGTTCCAGTAGCGCCGCTCTTCGCTCTTCCAGTCATCGAGATCGAGCGTCAACCACGTCGCCGCCGGCAGCTTGCGGATGCCGCGAATCGCCGTGCGCGGCTCCGGGACGAAGGAGTAGTGAAGGAAGTGATCGATCGCCACCGGATCGAGCTCACGCGATGCGACGCCGGACGCGACCAGCGCCTTCATCTCCGAGGCGAAGTAGAGCGCGTCGGAAGTCTCGAGCAGATAGAGCGGCTTTTCGCCCATGCGATCTCGCGCCAGTAGGAGGCGTCTGCGGCGTGCGTCCCACAGCGCGATCGCGAACATGCCGCGCAACTGCTCGACAAACGCCGCGCCGTGTTTTTCGTAAAGGTGCACGATCACCTCGGCGTCGCTGCGCGTGGCGAACGTGTGGCCGCGCCGGATGAGCTGCTCGCGCAGCTCGACGTAGTTGTAGATTTCGCAATTCGCGATGGTGATGACTTGCCGGTCTTCGCTGAAGAGCGGCTGATCGCCGTGCTCGACGTCGATGATCGCGAGTCGCCGGACGCCGAGGGAGACGCCCGGCGCGTCGACAAAGCCTGCCGAATCGGGGCCGCGATGCCGCAGCGCTTCGGTCATCGTGAACACGCGCTGCTTCAGCAGTTCGTCATCGACGTGGCGGGCAACGGCTCCTGCGATTCCGCACACGCGTCACTTTCTCCTGAGCATGTCTTGGTACGACGACCCGAGGTGAAAGAGCGGCGGCAGGAGATGGTCGAAGAGGAACGTTCGAAGATGCGGGTAGCGGCGGCGGCTTCGGAAAGGAGCGCGCAACAACGCAACGACCATGAGCGCAAGCGCACCGGCGCCGCGGAGCGGCCACGGACGCGACATCCCTGGACCGAGGTCGCCCCACATGTCGCGGCACGTGCGGCCGTGCACGAAAGTGCGGCGCAGCCAGTACCGGAATGAGAGCGCCTCCGGACGGACCACCGTCTGCACGGAAATGCGCGGGTCGTATTCGACATGAAACGGCGCGCCGGACGCTCGTCCGCGCGCTACGAGCTCGGTCTCATCGCCGCGCGCGAGACCCCGGCCGTGCAGCCCGAGCTCCGTACGAAACCCGCCGAGGCGCTCGACGGTCGCCTTCTTCCAGATCATGTTCATTCCGTGCGGGTGTTCACGTCCCTGCATCGGACGCGGAGTGTCGCCCCACGTGTGGCCGATGAACCGGTCCTCGAACCATGCGGGCTTTTGCGAGATGTAGAAAGGACGGTAAGGGCCGCCGCAGAGATCGCAGTCAGTGCGCGATGTGACGTCGACGATCGCCTCGACCCACTGCGGATCGGGAATCGAGTCGGCGTCGACGTGGGCCACGAAACTCGACCGGGCGTGGCGATAGCCGGTGTTCCGTGCGCGGTTGAGGCCGAGGATCGGCTCGTCGACGACGTCGATGTCGAGTTGCGCCTTGAATCGTTCCGCGACACTGCGCGGATCGTCGGTCGATCCGTTGTCGACGACGATCACGCGAAACGCATCGCGGCCTGCGCTCTGGTTCGCAAGCGCCTCGAGAAGACGGGGGAGAAGTGCGGCGTCGTTGTGGCAGCAAACCACGACGTCGAGGCGTTCGGGTGCGCTCACTTTCCGCCGCTCGGGTACAGCTCGCTCACGATCCGCGCGCTCCGCGCCTCGGCCATGAAGCCGGCGTTGCGTGCGATTTGCGTTGCGCGCGCGTGGCGGGAGCCGGGCCGCGCGATCACCGTGATGCAGTCGATCAGCCGCCGCGTCCCCCAGTTGACCAGCTCCTGCGATGCACAGTGCAGCCCGGCATCGTTGATCCAGCCCCGCACCCGCTCCGCGTCGACGGAGCGCGCGCGCCAATGATTCGAAGTCTCTCCGACGATCCGCCCGACGACCGGCAGCTTTCCGGCGATGAACGGCGCACGTCCAAACGCCCCGATGTTCGAGTGATGGAGGAATGCGACACCGTCGCGCGTCAGGATGCGCGCAAGCTCGCGGACGTAGTGCTGCATCACGTCCGCTTCGGCGTGGACGAGGGTGTCGAAACTGAAGACGAAGTCGACCGACGCGTCGGCGACCATCGGAAACGACTCGCCGTCATTGAGGAAGCACTGCACTTCCGGATCGCCCTCAAAGAGAGTCTCACAAGCCGCGACGCATTGCTGCGCGACGTCGACGAGGATGAGGTTGTCGCAAAGGCGGCGAAGGGCACCGCTCCAGCGTCCGCGGCCGGGTCCGATTTCGAGAATCGTCGCCGCTGGGACGAATCCCGCGATGCGCGGCGCGAGCGTGTGCCGCCACTGCGCGTCGACTCCGCCCCACCATTGCGACCACTCACTTCCGCCCGCGCTCCAGTCGTAACTGTCGTTCCAGATGCGGATGTTTTCCCTTGTCGTCGCCAGCGAAGCCTCCCGATGGCTAGCATAAACTATCGAACGTGCCGGTCCGTTCGCACTCGCTTTTGAGCCGAATTGCGCACGCGGTCCGGCGCCGGTTCGTCGATTCGCCGCCTGCGTCGATCGAGCCGGAGTTCGCCGCTCTCTTCGCGAAGATGCGGCCGTTCACGATGATGTCGTGGGAGCGGATGTACGCCGTCCATCAGGCGGCGAAGTACATCGCGGCAGCGGGCATTCCGGGCGACGTTGTCGAGTGCGGCGTCTGGCGCGGCGGAGCGTCGATGCTCGTTGCGTCGACGCTGCTCGCGGCCGGCGACGCATCGCGGCGGCTCATTTTGTATGACACCTTCGCGGGAATGACGCGGCCGACGAACGCCGATCGCGCCCATACGGGCGAGCCCGCGATGAAGCAATGGGCCGCCGAACAGCGCGAAGACTTCAATACGTGGTGCTATGCGCCGATCGACGAGGTGCGGCGCAACGTCCTCTCGACCGGGTACCCCGCCGATCGCATCGAGCTCGTGAAGGGCGACGTCGAACGAACGATTCCGGCGCATCTGCCGGAAGCCATCGCACTATTGGTTCTCGATACTGACTGGTATGCGTCGACACGGCACGAGCTCGAGCACCTCTATCCGCTGCTCGCCTCGCGCGGAGTCCTCATCATCGACGACTACGGCCATTGGAGCGGAGCCAGGCAGGCGGTCGACGAGTACTTTCGGGAGCACGGCGTGTCACTGCTCCTCAACCGCGTCGACTACACGGGCCGCGTCGGTGTGAAGCCATGAGGTACCTCAACCTCGGGTGCGGCGAACATTTCCGCCGCGACTGGACGAACGTCGACTTCCGTTCACGCGACGCGGCGGTGCAGGCGCACGACATCACCCAAGGTCTTTCGTTCGCCGCCGCGTCATTCGACGTCGTTTACCACTCGCACCTCCTCGAGCATCTCCGGCGAGAGCAGGTCGCGGCGTTTCTATCCGAGTGTCACCGCGTGCTTCGTCCCGGCGGAGTGATGCGCGTCGTCGTCCCCGATCTGGAACGGATCGCGCGCGCGTACCTCGCGGCGCTCGACGCCGGCGACGCGGCGAATCATGAGTGGACGGTACTGGAGATGTACGACCAGGCGGTGCGCGAGACGCCCGGCGGGGAGATGGTGGCGGTCCTCTCACGACAGCCGCTCCCGAACGAAGCGTTCATCCTCGAGCGCTGCGGCGCCGAGGCGGCGGCGATCATCGACGCGTCGCGCAGCCGAGCAGGCTCACGTTCGAAGCGGCGCCGTCTGGCTCGCGCCATCGACGCCATTCCGCTCCTTCGCGACCTCCGCCGCGGCCGTTTCCGCCGCTCCGGCGAAGTACATCACTGGATGTACGACCGTCTCTCGCTCGGCCGCCTGCTGCAGTCCGCCGGCTTCGCCGACATCAGGCTGGAGACCGCCGCGACGAGCCGCATCGCGGGATGGCCGCAATTCGAGCTCGATACCGACGGCGCCGGCAACGTGCGGAAGCCCGACTCGCTCTTCATGGAGGGAAGCAAACCTTCATGACCGACGTGCCGGTCGCGTTGTTCCTCTACAACCGCGCGGAGTTGGTCCGCGCGAGCGTCGCTGCGTTGCGCGCGGTTGCGCCGCGGAAGATCTTTCTCATTGCAGACGGCCCGCGCGCAAATGCCGAGGACCGCGGGCGCACTGAGACGACGCGCGCGGCAGCCGAATCGATCGACTGGTCGTGCGACGTGACGAAGATCTACGCCGACGACAACCTCGGGTGCTCCCGCCGCATCGCGAGCGGGATCACCGAAGTCCTCCGGCAGAGCGAGGCCGCTGTCATTCTCGAAGACGACTGCATCGCCGAGCCGACCTTTTTTCGTTTCGCGGCGGAGCTGCTGGAAAAATACGCGGCCGACGATCGCGTCGCCGGCGTGTCGGGCGACAACTTTCACTTCGGACGAACATACGGCGCCGACAGCTATCTCTTCTCGGACTTTCCGCACTGCTGGGGATGGGCAACCTGGGCCCGCGCATGGAGCAGCTACGATCGCGAGATGACGGGATGGGATGCGTTTCGATCCAGCGGATGGCTGGAGCGCGAGTTCGGCGCCGTCGGCGCGCGTTACTGGCGCAACGCGCTCGACGCTACGTCCCGTGGCGAGATCGACTCGTGGGCGTATCGCTGGTCGTACGCCTGCTGGAGGAATGCGCGGCTCACGATCATTCCCTCTGTGAACCTCGTCGCGAACCTCGGCTTCGGCGCCACCGCATCGCACACGCGGCGCCGTAGCGCGCTCGAACGCGTTCCGGCGAAACCGATGGCGTTTCCATTGAGCCATCCCGCGCGCGTCGAGCGAAACGTGGACGCCGACCGACGCATCGAAAAGCACGTCTTCGAGCGGCCGCGGCTCCTCTGGCTCGATCGCGCCGCGAGCGTCTTCCGGTAGCGCGATGCGGATCGTCATCGTTTCCGATCGCGAGTCCACCGGCGGCGCGGCCCTCGCTGCGACCCGGCTGGCGACCGGCCTCGTACGCGCCGGCCACGAAGTCTTTCGCATCGTCTCGCGCGGAGAAGATGCGGAGAGGATCGGATCGCCGTTTCCGATTCCGATGCGGTTCCGGACCGGAGCGGTATCGCGGTCGGCGCAGGCGTTCTTCGCGCCGCGCACCGAGCACCGCTTCGCAAAGGCGCTGGAACGTCTGCGGCCCGACGTGATCAACCTGCACAACCTCCACAACGCAGTTACGGCAGGATGGTCCGAGGAGTTGCTGACGATCAGCCGCCGCTTTGCGCCGGTCGTCTGGACGCTGCATGACATGTGGAGCTTCACCGGGCGATGTGCCTACAGCGGCAAGTGCGAGCGCTACCTCACGCTCTGCGACGCGAGCTGCCCGACACCGCACGAGTATCCGGCGTGGCCCGCCACCGCTATCGCGAACGAGTATCGCTCGCGCGAGCGCGCCCTCGCCGCCGCACCCGATGCGATCGCCGTCTCGCCCTCGCGGTGGCTCGCGGAACGCGCACGCGCCGGCCTCTGGAAGTCGCATCGCGTCGAGGTGATCGCGAACGGCGTCGACCTCGGCGTCTTTCATCCGACCGACAAGCCGATGGACAAGCCGCGGACGCGGCGCACGATCCTCGCCGTCGCGCATGATTTTCTCGACCCGAGGAAGGGGATGCACCGCATCGCGTCGCTTGCTGCCGGCTTCCCCGAGGTGACGTGGCTCGCGATGGGGAAGAACGCGGAGAAGCTGCAGTGGGGGAGTGCAACCGTCCGCTTCCTCGGCGAGGTCGGCGACGACGGGCAAAAGGCGGAAACCTACGCCGCGGCGGATGCGCTCATTCACGCGGCGTCCGAGGACAACCTGCCGAACACCATCGTCGAGGCGCTCGCCTGCGGCACGCCGGTGATTGCGCTCGATCGCGGCGGCGTCAGCGAGATCGTCCGTCGCGGAGTCAGCGGTTGGCTGATCGACGATCCGGCGGAGCTGGCTCTGCCCGATCTCGCAGGGCTCCGCGCCTCTTGCCGGGCGTTCGCGGAAGCGGAGTTAGGCCTCGATAAACAGGTCCGAGAATACGAGCGGATCTTCTTAAGTTGTTGATCGAGCCGCAGTTGGCGCCGCGGGATTGATTTCGCCCTCTCCCGCTGTTATGGTCGCCACGTTTCATCAATCACGTGTATCAACAAGGTACGCTTAAACCGGTAAGGAGACTGGATTTTGTCGACCACCAAGGAACAGAAAACGGAGCTGATCACGAGCTTCGCCACCCACCAGGGGGACACGGGCTCGCCTGAAGTACAGATCGCGCTCCTCTCCAATCGCATCGCCTATCTCACGGAGCATTTCAAGACTCACGCGAAGGATCATCACAGCCGGCGCGGGCTTCTCAAGCTCGTCGGCCGCCGCCGCCGTCTTCTCGACTACCTCAAGAAGACGGACAACGAGCGCTACCGGACGATCATCGACAAGCTCGGAATCCGCAAGTAGGCATCAGTCATGGAGGGCAGACATTCGTGTCTGCCCTCGCGTTTTTCACGACCTCCCCAATCCCTCATCGGCCGGATCCCATCGTTCGGCCAACGCGGACAAAAACAACAGCACCGAGGAGATGAGTGGCCTCGTGCATCTGAAGGGAAAATGAGCCACAAAAAAGAAATGCAGATCGGCGGGAAAACCCTCTCGCTGGAGACGGGTGCGATCGCCAAACAGGCCAACGGCGCCTGCGTCATCCGCTACGGCGACACGGTCGTCCTCGCCACCGCTTGCTTCAAGGACGGCAACGTCATCGGCGACTTCATGCCGCTGACCGTCGACTACAAGGAGTACACGTATGCCGGCGGCCGGATCCCGGGCGGCTTCTTCAAACGCGAAGGACGCCCGACCGAAAAGGAAATTCTCACCTCGCGCCTCATCGATCGCCCGCTTCGCCCGTCGTTCCAGAAGGGCTACCGCCAGGAGACGCAGATCATCGCGCTCGTCCTCTCGGCTGACGGCGAGAACGATCCCGACATCCTCGCGATCAACGCCGCCTCGACGGCGCTGGTCATCTCCGAGATTCCGTTTCACAACGCGATCGGCGCCGTACGCGTCGGTTATCTCGACGGCCAGATCCTGATCAACCCGACCAACGCGCAGCGCGACCTCTCCGACCTCGACCTCATCGTCGCCGGAACGAAGGACGCGATCGTGATGGTCGAGGCGGGCGCCCGTGAAGTCAGCGAGAGCGTCATCCTCGACGCCTTCGACGCCGCGCACGCCGAGATCAAGCGCATCTGCGCGCTGCAGGACGAGCTCCGCACCGCCGCCGGCACGCCGAAGATCGAAGTCAATTACACCCCGAAGTTCACCGAAGAGCTGGTCAACGAGCTGATGTCGTCCTGGGGCGAGCAGGTGAAGACCGCCATGCTCACCACCGGCAAGTTCCAGCGTTACGCCGCCATCAAGGAAGTCAAGAAACAGATCCTGGCAGCCGTTCCTGCCGAGGACACCGAGAAGCTCTCGGCGACCGAAGCGGCGTACGGCGAACTGGAAGTCCAAATCTTCCGCAACCTGATGCTGAAAGAAGGACGCCGCGTCGACAGCCGTTCGTTCACCGAGATCCGTCCGATCAGCGTCGAGACCGCGGTGCTTCCGCGCACCCACGGCTCCTCGATCTTCACCCGCGGCGAGACGCAGGCGCTCGTCACCGTGACCCTCGGCACGCCACAGGAAGCGCAAAAGATCGAAGACTTCGAAGGCGAGACCTTCCAGCGCTTCCTTCTGCACTACAACTTCCCGCCGTTCTCGGTTGGTGAAGTGAAGTTCATGCGCGGTCCGGCGCGCCGCGAGATCGGCCACGGAAACCTCGCGCGTCGCGCGCTCCAGCCACTGCTGCCGACCGAGGACGAGTTCGCGTACACCATCCGCATCGTCAGCGACATCCTCGAGTCGAACGGCTCGTCGTCGATGGCCTCTGTGTGCGGCGGCTCGCTCGCGCTCATGGATGCGGGCGTCCCGATGAAGGCGTCGGTCGCAGGCGTCGCGATGGGACTCGTGACAGGTGACGACCACAAGGTCGCGGTCCTGACCGACATCGCCGGCATGGAAGACCACGAAGGCGACATGGACTTCAAGGTCGCCGGGACGCGCAACGGCATCACCGCGCTGCAGATGGACATCAAGGTGGCCGGTCTGTCGCGCGACGTCATGGCGCAGGCGCTGGCGCAGGCGAAGGACGGGCGTTTCTACATCCTCGACAAGATGGATGCGGCGCTCGCGACCCCGCGCGCCGAGCTCTCCGAGTTCGCGCCGCGCCTCTACACGATTCAGATTCCGAAAGACCGCATCCGCGACGTCATCGGCTCCGGCGGCAAGACGATCCGTTGGATCGTCGAGGAGACCGGGACGAAGATCGACGTCGCCGACGACGGCAAAGTCACCGTCGCGTCGACCGACAGCAAGTCGGCCGAGCGCGCGCTCGACATCATCCGCGGCCTCACGGCTTCGGCCGAGATCGGGACGAACTACAAAGGTACCGTCAAGCGTATCGAGCCGTACGGAGCGTTCGTCGAGATCCTCCCGGGTCAGGACGGACTGCTGCACATCAGCGAGATGGCGCATTCGCGCGTCGGCCAGGTGACCGATCTCTTCCAGATCGGCGACGAGGTCGAGGTACAGGTGGTCGGCATCGAGCCGGACACCGGCAAGATCCGTCTCTCCCGCAAGCCGCTGCTCCCGCCCCCGACCGAAGAGGAGCTCGCAGCCGCGCGTGAACGCGC